>JAIRVA010000336.1 GCA_031254155.1 Propionibacteriaceae bacterium | reverse complement strand
CCGATCACGGCGGTGGTGACGAGTACGGAGGGCATCACATCGGCTCCGACATCAGGGCTGATCGTCGCCACGCCGGTACCCCCGGCTCCGTCGGCGTCGGCCACACCCGCGGCACAAGCTCGCCCGAAGGCGCCAACCGGGGGTACCGTCACGGGCTCGCCCCAACTGGCGGGCGGGCCGCTCACCGCCGCGGTGGGTCTCGTGGTGGCCGCTGGCGCGCTCGCGATGGCTCAGAAGCGGGCGCGGTAGTCCGCGTGCCCCAGGTCCGCCGCCGCGGAGGGCCGGCGGCGGACCAGGGGAGTGCTGGTCTACGCTGTGTCGCCAGCCGGGCGTCCGGCGGGCGAGCGAAGCGAGGGTGAGATCCGTCTGCCACATGGTGTACGTGGACTGGATGTCCACCGCACCATGTGGGAGGCGGAGATCGCCCGTCCGGGTGTTCGGATGGCGGCACATGGTAGATCAGTGGTTCCCCAGGGGCATGACGGCGACACCGCGGTTGCGCCGGTCGAACGCCAGCCAACGGTCGCCGCCCGCCTCCAGGACCCACTGACCGCGTGACGCGTCGCGCGTCCACGCCAGCGTGAGCACCGAGGGGGTGAGTCCCGTCGCCCGCGACCAACCCGCCAAGAACTGGGGCGGTACGCCCTGGGTGATGTCCTCGGTCGTGGCCAGGACCTGGCCCAGGGACCAGCGCCCGTTGTCGACAGCGAGACGATCGGGGCGGCCGGGGTGGCCGGGCCGCCGCCCGGTACTGGGGGCCGGGGGCTCAGGGCCGGCGACGCCGGGGCGCGGGGTGTTTGAGGGTGCGTCGGGTAGTGGGGCGACAGCGGCCGGGGTCTGGGCGGGCGGGGGTTGGGTCACGCTGGGGGTCGCCAGCGTACCCTCCGCGTCCGTCGGGCCGCCGGTGACGGTCGTACCGTCAGCGGCTGATGTACCGTCCGTGGCCGTCGTACCGTCTGCGATCCCCTCGGCTGCCAGGGGGCTCGCCAGGGCCGTGGAGAGCTGTTCCTGGAGGTCGGCGATCTCCTGGAGGATCGTGCCCGTGTCCTGGGCGCTCAGCAGGTAGATGACAACGCCGAAGAACAGCGCCCACAGCGTCGCCAGGGTCGCGACGCTGTCCGTGAGGGTGAAGCGGTCGTTGATGACAAGAATCACGACGGTCACCACGGCCGCGGCCAGGAACGTGATGATGATCACCCAGGCCGGGTGCCCGGCCAGCCGACCGGTCAGCCAGCGCCGTCCGCCGTCCTCGTCGAGCGTCGTACCGTGGTGATGCGAGGTTTTCATACGGACAACGCTACCGTGCGTCGGGCCTAGTCGCCCAGGGTCTCGAACACCTCGGTGGCGGTGGAGGCGTCGGGTACGTCGTCCTCGCCGTGGCGGACGAAGGCCAGCAGCACGGCGGCGATGGCGAAGGCGATGCAGCAGTACAGGAACAGCGACCGGTACGTCCCCGTACTGTCGATGATGGCGCCCGCCAGGATGGGCGACACGATCTGGGCACCGACAGAGAAGAAGTAGTAGTAGCCGACAAAGGTCCCGATCGTCCGGTCGGTCGCCAGTCGTACCACCATCGGCAGCGAGTTGATGTTGACGCACGCCCAGAAGAGCCCGCCGCCGAACAGGCAAATCACCGTGACCACGAGGTTCGAGACGACGACCATCGGGATGAACAGGACCGTCACGCCCGCGAGGCCGACGAGGATCGTCCGCCGCCGCCCGAACTTGGCCCCGATGAAGCCGGCGGGCACCGCGAAGGCCAGGAAGGCGACCGAGAAGACGCCCAGCAACATGCCGGCCTGGCCCGCAGTGACACCGAGGGTGTTCGAGGCGTAGAGCGTGAAGAAGGTCTCGACCGCGTTGTAGCCGACGAACCAGAAGAACACGCCACCGAGGATCAGCAGCAGGCTCGTGACCTCGGCGCGGGCCAGTTTGACCTTCGGCTTTTCGGGATCCGCTTCGTACGCCTGCTTCGGCTCGCGGACGAAGACGAGGAGGACGATCAGGGCCAGTACCATGACGATGGCGGCCGTCAGGAACGGCAGGGGATAGCCGCCGCGGTCGAGCAGGAAGCCGCCGCCGACGAAGGCCAGCAGCGAGCCGACGCCGCCGAGCGCGTTGACGATACCGTTGGCCTGGCTGCGCTGCGGCCCGGGCGTGATGTCGGGCATGAGCGACACGACGGGGGTCCGCCAGGCCGCCATCACGATGCAGAAGACGATCAACAAGGTGATGAGGGCCCAGAGCGATTCCATGCGCGGGATGAGGGTCAAGACGAGGGCGCAGACGGGGATGCCGGCCATGATGTACGGCATCCGCCGCCCGAACCGGGTGTGCGTCCGGTCGCTGAGGTTGCCGAAGACCGGCTGGAGGATCACGCCCGCGATGTTGTCGAAGACCATGATGAAGCCGATCATCGTCGTGGACGAGATGAACCCCTTCAGGATGAGGGGGACGTACGCGTTGTACAGGCTCCACGCGAGCGAGGTCGAGAAGAACCCGAAGGACAGCAGGACGACTTTCTTGGTGGGTAGCTTGGTCTCGCTCACGGCAGATCTCCTTTGGTACGGCCCGAGACTGACCATATCAGACCGGTTGGGGCTGGAGCATGTAGAGTCGCTCTCAACCCGTCCCGAAGGTGAAAAGGAGCGACATGATTGCGAATCTCGGTCTGGGCAACCTGTTCATCGAGTGTGCGGATCCCGTCCGGGCCCGCGATTTCTACGCCGAGCTCGGGGGTTGGGAACGCCGCACCCTGTGGGAGTTGCCGGCGCTCGCCACACCGGAGGGCCTGGTGGTCTTGTTCAGCGGTACGGACACCCCGTACGCCCGCGTCACCTGGCCCGGCGTCCCCGGCGAGCAGCAGCAACAGATGCACCTCGACTTCCAGGTCGACGACGTCCCCGAAGCGGTGGCGGAGGCGGTCCGGCTGGGGGCGACCAGGCCGGAGGCCCAGTACGGCGGGACAGACTTCGTCACCCTGCTCGACCCCGAGGGACACCCCTTCTGTCTGTGCCAGCGGTGACCCGGCGTCGGTGGCGTCTTGATGATTCGATTTTTTCGATTTATGATCGAGGTATGAGTTTGTTGGTCGCTGTACCTGATGAGGTACGCCCGGCTGCGTCGCTGATCGATGCCGTGACTCCAGGTGAAGAGGTATCAGTGGTCGTACCTGGTCGAAGTCCAGTGCGCTTGTCGCCTTCTCTCGTCGAGGTGTTGTCCGCCGCCGTGCGGGCGTTCGCGGACGGCCAGGGGGTCGTGGTCGGTTCCCAGGACACCTACCTGACGACCCAGGAGGCCGCTGATCTCCTTGGTGTGTCCCGTCCGACGATGGTCAAACTCCTAGACGCGGGTGAAGTGAGTTACCAGCGTCCGGGCAGTCATCGCCGGGTACGTTTGGGCGATCTCGCGGCGTACGAAGCCGCTAAGCGGACGCGCCGTCGCGCCATTCTCGACCGACTGGCAGACGATTTCGCTGACCTGTCCCGCCAGCCCGAGCGCTTCGTGTACACCCGCTGATGATGCATTGACGCCGTCAGCCCTGACGAATTCTTGCTCGATCTCTGGCGGGGACACCCAGACACTGTCCATACCGCTTTGCGGAGGAAGGTGGCTATGTATAGGAACCCACCTCTGTCGCTGGCTGCTTTCGTTGACGTGCTCAGGCCTCTCGTCCCTCGCTTCGCCGGTGTTCTTGCGGCGGCTGAATAATGACTACGAAGGCAACGGTTGGGTCCGAGCGTGACGATCTGAGGTACCCGGCGCATTTGCACTCTGGCCTTGAGAGTGCTAAAAATGGATTAGCACTCTCACCGCGAGAGTGCTACGTCAAGCAGTGAGACGCCACGTAAATGCTGGGGTCGTCCGTCGCGGGCACTGTCGGGCGCAAGACTTATCCACCACGGGGTCCGCCCCGTACAACCGGAGAAGAAATGGCAAAGCTCATTCAATTTGATATCGACGCTCGCCGCGCACTGGAAAAGGGCATGAACACCCTGGCCGACGCCGTCAAGGTGACGCTCGGCCCCAAGGGGCGCAACGTCGTACTGGAAAAGAAGTGGGGTTCCCCCACGATCACCAATGACGGCGTGTCCATCGCCAAGGAAATCGAACTCGAAGACCCGTACGAGAAGATCGGCGCTGAGCTGGTCAAGGAAGTCGCCAAGAAGACGGATGATGTCGCGGGCGACGGTACGACGACCGCCACCGTCCTCGCCCAGGCGCTGGTCCGCGAGGGCCTGCGCAATGTCACCGCGGGCGCCAACCCGATGGCCCTCAAGAAGGGCATCGAGAAGGCCGTCGCGACGATTGTGGACGAACTGGCCGCGACCGCGACCGATGTCGTGACGCGCGAGCAGATCGCCGCCACCGCCTCGATTTCGGCCGGTGACACCGCCGTCGGCGAAATCATCGCCGAGGCTATGGAGAAGGTCAGCAAGGAAGGCGTCATCACCGTCGAGGAGTCCAACACGTTCGGGCTCGAGCTGGAACTCACCGAGGGCATGCGGTTCGACAAGGGGTACATCTCCGCGTACTTCGTCACCGACACCGAGCGCATGGAGGCGACGCTTGACGATCCGTACATCCTCATCGCCAACTCCAAGATCTCTTCGCTGAAGGACCTGCTGCCGGTGCTGGAGAAGGTTGTCTCCTCCGGCAAGCCGCTGCTGGTCATCGCGGAAGACGTCGAGGGTGAGGCGCTGGCCGGGCTCATCGTCAACAAGCTCAAGGGGACGTTCAAGTCGGTGGCCGTCAAGGCCCCCGGTTTCGGCGACCGCCGCAAGGCTATGCTGACCGACATCGCCATCCTGACCGGTGGCCAGGTCATCTCGGAAGAGGTCGGCCTGAAGCTCGACGCCGTCACCCTGGACCTGCTGGGCAAGGCCCGCAGCGTCAGCGTGACCAAGGACGAGTGCACGATCGTCGGCGGTCTGGGTGAGGACGCGCAGATCCAGGGCCGTATCGCCCAGATCCGCAAGGAGATCGAGAACTCCGACTCCGACTACGACCGCGAGAAGCTGCAGGAGCGCCTGGCCAAGCTGGCCGGCGGGGTGGCGGTCATCAAGGTCGGCGCCGCGACCGAGGTCGAGCTCAAGGAGCGCAAGCACCGTGTCGAGGACGCTGTCCGCAACGCGAAGGCCGCTGTCGAGGAGGGGATCGTCGCCGGTGGTGGCGTGGCCCTGCTGCAGGCCGCCCAGACGGCCAAGCTGCCGGAACTGGCCGGCGACGAGGCGACCGGCGCGAAGATCGTCGTCACCGCCTGCTCGGCGCCGCTGAAGCAGATCGCGGTCAACGCCGGGTACGAAGGCGGAGTCGTGGCCGAGAAGGTCGCGTCCCTGCCGACGGGCCAGGGTCTGGACGCTGCCCGGGGCGAGTACGTGGACATGATCGCCGCTGGCATCATCGATCCCGCCAAGGTCACCCGTTCGGCCCTGCAGAACGCCGCTTCCATCGCGGCGCTGTTCCTCACGACCGAGGCCGTCGTGGCTGACAAGCCCGAGAAGCCCGCCCCGGCGCCCGCCGGCGGCGAGGGTATGGGCATGGATTACTGATCCTGTTCGGTTGCGAAGGGCGGTCCCCACCGGGGCCGCCCTTCGTGGTTTGCTCGTCGACTGGGCGTCTGCCGCAGCCCGCGGGGCGGGGGGAACTCTTGCATTGTGGACTGTCTCGCGTCACCGAAAAAGATGCGTAGAATCGTACCGTTGACGATTGGAGGGGCAATGCCAGCACATTCGACACCGAGAATCTACGACGGGACAACGGGCGGATCGGTGCATGGGGGACGCCGTACACATATTATCCAGATCTTACGCGACGCGAAAGATCCGCTGTCGGTGGTCCAGGTGGCTGACATGGTCGGAATCCATGCCAACACCGCGAGGTTCCATCTGGAGTCCCTGGTGGACGCGGGGATGGCCACGCGTGAGCAGGAGGCCTCGGCCCAGCCGGGCCGGCGGCGGATCCTCTACAGTGGTACGCTGCCGAACCAGGCCCACGAGCGCGCGCAGGGGTACCGGCTGCTCGCCCAGATTCTGACCAAGACGATTGCGGCCAAGTCTCCCGAAGTGGGAGCGGAGATGTACGACGTGGGCGTGCAGTGGGGGAGCTACCTGACGAGCCGTCCGCTGCCCGGCGAGGTACTCGACGAGGCGACGATCGACCAGCGGGTGCTGGACAACCTGGATGCGCTGTGGTTCGCGCCCGAGTTGATGCCGCCGCCCAAGAAGCGGCTCGTCTTCCATAACTGCCCCTTCCTCGACGCGGCCACGAACGCCCCGGAAGTGGTCTGTCGGCTGCACGCGGGGATGGTCAACGGCGCGTTGGCCGAGGTCCGGTCGAAGCAGCGCGTGGTCGAACTGATCCCGTTCCTGAAACCGCACCTGTGCTGCGCGCTTCTGGGCCCGGTGGCGGAGACCGCCGTCCAGCCGGTCGTCCGTCATCGGCCCGAATCAGACCTGCCGGATTTAGGCGATGACTTTGGGGACGAGGAGACGATCAATCTTTCCTGAGGACTCACTGGGCGCGGGGTTGTTGGTGAAAAACCCCGATCGGCTTGTGAAAACTGGCTATACCCGGTAGTTTTTCCGGTACGACGATTTGCTGTACCGCGATGAGCATTACTGTCGCACGACGCCCAGCCAGACGCCGATGCAGGTGGTACAGGCGAAGGCTCGGGTTTCCCGGTGAGTGGGGCGAACTCAGCGGGAGCCGCTGCCCATGGGAGTTTCTCCGGCAGCAACCTGAGGACCGATCCGGCGGGCGCTTCCCCCCGAGGCGCCGCCGGATCGGTTTTTTCTGCGCGTCCCCTTCCCAAACTGTGTCTGATGGGGGAAGCTGGTGGTCATGACCGGAGTGCTTCACGTACGCGTCAGAACCCCCTACGAGGCGGAGTGTGCAGAACAGGGCGGGGCTGACCGGATCGTCCTCGTCCCCGACTCGGGCCGTTCGCCCACGCCGGAGCTGGCGGCGAAGGTACGACGGGCCTCCACCGTCCACCTCCGCGTCCTGTTGCGCCTCCGGGAGGACTACACCACCGACGGCGGTGAGCTGACCCGGCTCAAGGGTCTGGCGTTCTCGTACCGCGACGCCGGGGCGGATGGTTTCGTGTACGGATTCCTGAACGCGATGGCCGGCATTGACAAACCGGCGTGCGCGGAACTGGCCGCTGAGGCCTGGCCGTGGACCTTCGACCGGGCGATTGACGCGGTCCTCGACCAGACCCGGGCCTGGACGGAACTGGCGGCCCTGCCGCGGGTCGACGGCGCCCTGACGGCCGGATCGGCCCGCGAGGTGGAACAGGGCATCGACCGGCTGCTCAACCATCCGGACCGTGCGTGGCTCATCGCAGCCGGCGCCCTGAAACCGGAACACGTCCCCTGGCTAGTACGCGGCGGGGTGACCCAGTTCTACGTCGACCAGGCACCGGTGACGGTCGATCTGGTCCGAGCGTGGCGGCGCCTCACCGACGAGGAAATGGCCCGGGTACGCCCAGGTACGGTCCGACCCCCGGTCCGCCGACCCGTCCGCTCGGCCGACTCGCCCTGATCGGCTAACCCGCGGTCCGGCGACCCCCCGCGGTCCGCTGACCGCTCCTCGCTGTCATAATGTGTGATCATAGGCTTGAGTGGCGGGAAATGTACAGCTAGGGGCCCTCAAACTGGACATTTCCCGCCACTCGAGCCTCTGACCACGCATTATGACATCCCGGAGGAGGGTAGGGGGTAGGGGGTAGGGAGGTGGGCGGACCACGGGGAGGATTCTACTATCTCACCTTGCCACTACGTTGTGACAAGGTGAGATAGTAGAACCGTCCCCGGGGCCCTTAACCGCGGGGTGGCTTCGGGTGGCGTTTCGGTACCTTGACCGGCGCCACGTAGGTTGCGGACCCCTTCGCCGCCGGTTCGACCCAGCGGGCGTACGCCTCGTCGGTGACTCCCCCGGCCGCGATGATGTCTGCTACCATCTTGCCCGATTCCTTCACCCGCCGCGTACCCGTCTCATAATCGAGATCAACCAGTCCGAAGCGCGGCTCTTCGCCCTCGATCCACTCCCAGTTATCAGTGAAGCACCAATGGTAGTAGCGTTCAACGTTCACCCCGGAGTGGGCGATCGCCGCGAGGTGGTCGTAGATGTAGCGCGGCCGGAACGCGTCGCTCGCGTCCGCCGTACCGTTCTCCGTCACGTAAATCGGCCCGGGGTAGAGCTTGTTCACCGCCCGCAGAACGCGCCGGAGCCCCCGCGGGTAGATCTCCCAGCCGAGATCGTTGACGGGCACACCCGGGCGGGTCCCCTGCACGCCCCCGCGGACCCACGACCGCGTGTAGTAGTTCACCCCGGTGAAATCGTAGTAGCAGCCGGGCTTGACGCTGGGCGAACCCCGCAGTGGCAAGCGAAAACGACCGTACGACATCGCGTCCAACAGCGCGGACTGGAACAGGTTCTCCATCGTCCGCGCCCCGGCGAGGTCGACCGGGCTGTAGCGGTTCGCGGGATCGAAGACCCGCAGGTGGTGGGCGACACCGACGCGGGCCGACGGCGAGATCGCGTGGATCAGCCCGAAGGCGCGGATGTGCGCCTCGGCCAGGTGACTCATGACGGCCATGGCCTTGGTGAGCGACTTCTCCCCCGGCGGCCAGTCGCCGAAGACGTATCCCTGCGTCGCGTACACATTCGGCTCGTTGATCGTGATCCACTCACTGACCAGGTCTTTCAGCTCGAGTACGACGCGCTTGACGTACGCGAGGTACGACGTGATCGCACCGCGCCCGACCCAGGCCCCCTGCTTCTCCAGCCACCAGGGGTTGTTGAAATGGTGCAGGGTGACGAGCGGCGCGATGCCCGCAGCCCGCAGTTTGGTGAGTTCATCGCGGTAGTGCGCAATCGCAATCTGGTCGAACACGCCCTCCTGCGGTTCGATCCGCGCCCACTCGAGGCCCATCCGGTAGTGCCCGATGCCCAGCTCCTTCAGCAAGGCGACGTCCTCGTCGACGCGCTGCCAGTGATCCGCCGCGCGCTCCGGCGTCGAACCGTCCTTGATCCGGCCCTCCGCCGCCCAGCGGTGCCAGTTGGTGTCCGCCTCCCCGCCCTCGATCTGGGTTGCTGCCGTCGCCACGCCCAGTTCCAGAGACCCCAGGTCCAACTTCATGACACCAAGCGTACGACATGTCGGCGCCGATGTCATCGGAGTGCGCGGCCGGCGGCGATCTTCGCCCGTCCCGACCGGCTATGCTCTAGCTATGACGCGTACGCTTTCGCACCTCGACACGCTGGCCAACACGTACTGGCAGTCCGTTGTCGCCCGCAGCCCGCTGACGATGACGGCCCTCGGCCTGCCGGATCGCCAAGACGAGTACGACGACCTGAGCCCGGAGGGGCTCGCGGCCACCGCCCGCCTGGCCCGGTCCACCCGGGCGGCGATTGACGGGGTGACGCTCACTGATAGTACCGACGCCGTCACCGCCGCCGCGTTGCGCGAACGCCTGGGCCTCATCGTGGAGACCCACGACGACGAGGCGGACCTCACCAATATCTCCAACATCGAGTCCGGGCTGCACACGATCCGCGAGGCGTACGACCTGATGCCCGTCGCCACCGAGTCCGACTGGGCGACTATCGCGCGTCGACTCCACGCCGTACCTCCCGCTGTCAAGGGATGGTTTGCCTCCCAGTTCGCCGGGATCGAGGCCGGCATCGCGCCCGCCCGGCGCCAGGTGGACGCGCTCGCGGACCAGTGCGCGGGCTGGATCGCCGACACCGGTTTCTTCGCCGGCCTCCTCGACCAGGCCCGGACCGCCTGCCCCGGCCTCTCCGCCACCACCCGCGACCAACTCGCCGAGGGGGTCGCGATCGCGCGCCGCGCGTACGCGTGTGCCATCGAAACCCTGCGTGACAAGGTCCGGCCCTTAGCAGTCGTCGAGGACGGCGTGGGGCGCGCGCGGTACGAACTGGCGTCACGGTTCTTTTTGGGTATGACGGTGGACTTCGCCGAAACGTACCGCTGGGGGCTCGACCAGGTCGCCGAACTGGAGGCCCGCCAGGCCGAGCTCTGCGCGGGGTTGCGGCCCGGCCTGACGGTCGCCGAGACGAAGCGGGCGCTCGACGAGGACCCGGCGTACCTCCTCGACAGCCCGGAGGCCATGGAAGCGTGGATGCAGTCAAAGGCCGACGGTGCGATCGCGGCGCTCGACGGGGTCCACTTCGACATCCCGGAGCCGGCGCGACGCATTGAGTGCCTGATCGCGCCCACGCACGACGGGGCGATCTACTACACCGACGCGACCGACGACTTCTCGCGGCCGGGCCGCATGTGGTGGTCGGTACCGGAGGGCCAGACCACCTTCTCCACCTGGCGCGAACTGACCACGGTCTACCACGAGGGCGTCCCCGGCCACCACCTCCAGTGCTCGCAGGCGATCTACAACCGGGCCGAGCTCAACGACTGGCGCCGCCGCGGGATCTGGGTGTCGGGGCACGGCGAGGGCTGGGCACTGTACGCCGAGCAGCTCATGGCCGACCTGGGCATGCTCGACGATCCCGCCATGATGCTGGGCATGCTCGACGGCCAGGCGATGCGGGCGGTCCGGGTCGTCATCGACCTGGGCATCCACTGCGGTTTCGCCCCGCCGACGGAGGTCGGGGGTACGGAGTGGACGTTCGAACGGGCACTCGCGTACTTCAACTCCCACGTCGCGATGGACCCGGACGTGGCGAAATTCGAAGTCATGCGCTACTTCGGCTGGCCCGGCCAGGCCCCGTCGTACAAGATCGGCCAGCGGGTGTGGACGGAAATCCGCGACGAGGCCCAACAGCGCGAAGGGGCGGAATTCTCGCTCAAAGCCTTCCACGCCCGGGCCCTGGGCCTCGGCGCCCTGGGCCTGGACACCCTCCGCTGGGCCTTGGGGAACCACTGAAGGGGACCTCTAGAAATTGGGTTGGTCTGGTGGGTGTGGTGTCTGGGGGCTGGGGGGTGGGGTGGTCGGTGGTGTGGGAGGGGTCGCGCCGGGGGGATTGATGGTCTTGTTTTTCCTTGTCCGGGTCCTGGTTCGGGGTTTCG
>JAIRVA010000303.1 GCA_031254155.1 Propionibacteriaceae bacterium | reverse complement strand
CAGAGGCTCGAGTGGCGGGAAATGTACGATTTTGGAGCGGGAAACTGTACATTTCCCATCACTCGAGCCTGGGGCCCTCGTTGTGACACCAGAGGCCGGGCGAACCGGAAGGGACGGGGAAAGCGGGTGGGGTCGGCCCCCCGCCCGGTAGACTGGCGGGATGACTTCCCTCACCCCCGCGCGGGTCCGCGTGGCGCCGTCTCCCACGGGCGACCCGCATGTCGGCACCGCGTACATGTCCCTCTTCAACCTCGCGTACGCCCGGCAGACCGGGGGGCAGTTCATCCTGCGGATCGAGGACACCGACCGGGCGCGGTACGTGGCCACCTCGGAGCGCCAGATCTTCGACACGCTCGCCTGGCTCGGGCTGCCGTGGGACGAGGGGCCGGACATCGGCGGGCCCGTCGGGCCGTACCGCCAGTCCGAGCGCCTCGACACCTACCGGCCCTTCGTGGACCAGCTCATCGCGTCGGGGCACGCGTACTATTGCTGGTGCTCCCCCGAGCGCCTGGCCGCGATGCGGGCCGAGCAGGAGGCGGCGAAGCTGCCGGTGACGGGGTACGACCGGGCCTGCCACGGGCTGACCCGCGAGGAACGGGCGGCGCTGCCGGGGTTCGCGGAGACACCGGTCGTCCGGATGTACATCCCGGAGCGGGCGGAGTGGACGTTCACCGATGTCATCCGGGGTGAGATCAGCGCGCCGCGCCCCGACGACCAGGTGATCCTGAAGGCCGACGGCTTCCCGACGTACCACCTGGCCGTCGTCGTTGACGACCACCTCATGGGCATCACCCACGTCGTTCGCGGCGAGGAGTGGATCTCGTCCACGCCCAAACATGTCTTGCTGTACGACTGGCTCGGTTGGACGGCGCCGGTGTGGTGCCACATGCCGCTGCTGCGTAACCCGGACAAGTCCAAGATCTCCAAGCGCAAGAACCCGGCGGCCCGGTTGTTGTGGTTCCAGGAACAGGGGTACCTGCCCGAGGCGCTGCGGAACTTCCTGCAACTGATGGGCTATCCGCCCGTGGTGGACGACGAGGAGGTTTGCTCGTTTGACGACTTCGTGGCCGGGTTTGACTGGGCGCGGGTCAACACGGTCGGCCCGGTCTTCGACATCAAGAAGCTGGATTGGTTGAATGGGCATTACATCCGTTCGCTGGGGGAGGACGAGCTGGCCCGGCGGATCGGGGAGTACATCGAGGCTTATCAGGCGGAGGATGTACCCGGTGGAGCCGGGCTGGACGAGCAGGCTCGGACCGTCGTCCGCGCCGCCGTACCCCTCATCGCGCCCCGGCTCACGCGCTTGGGCGAGGCGTTGGACAAGGTCCGGTTCCTGCTGGTGGCGGACGAAGACCTCACGGTTGACCCCGAATCGTGGGCCAAGGTGGCGGCCGACGCGGTCACCGTACTGCCCGCGGCCATCGAGGTGCTGGGGAGTTTGGGCGACTTCACGACCGAGGCGATGTACGAGGCGCTGACCGCGCGGCTGGTCGACGGCCTGGGGTTGAAGAAGAAAACCGCTTTCGCGCCCCTCCGGGTCGCCATCACCGGCGCCCTGGTTTCCCCGCCCCTGTTCGAGTCCATGGAAATCTTGGGCCGGGCGGCGTGCCTCACGCGGCTGGCCGCGTTGGCTCAGTAGGCGGAAGGTCAAGCTGTGGCACGCCAGCTAGACGACTAATATAGAGTCTATGCTAGAGGCATGCGGTTCAGGTTCACCCGATCGTCTCGGCGTCACAAGATTGGCCGGGCGCACGCTTTGGCCGCTTTGGCGGCGGCGGGGCAACCTATAGTGGACGTGAAGGGCGATCTTTGGTGGATTGGTGTCGATGACCGAGGTGTTGAACTCGAGATCATCGGTTTTGTCGACGCGGATGATGACGCCCTGGTCATCATCAAACATGTCATGCCAACGGCTTTCAGGAGGAAACGATGAGCAATACTATGGCGATTGATCCAGCTCGCTACGTCTTTGTGCCGGGTGTCTCCGAGGTGGATGACATCGACCTTGATGAGGTTGTCGTGCACGACCGCACCGGTCAGCGTGTGACTGAAGCCACCCTGGACATGGAGTTTGAGGAGATGACCCGGCGGTATCCCGGCCTACGTCCCGGTGGAAAGTCCTTGTCAGGGGACGGAAGTATCTCGCCACGGTTTCAGGTCCGCTTGGACCGGGCAACTGCGGCGCGGGTTCGCCAACGCGCGTCGGCGGAAGGTAAGTCGCCTGCCAAGTTGCTGAGAGAGATTATTACCGCCGATCTCGCTGTCCCGGCAGTCTGACCGATCCCGTAGTGCCTTCGCGCTCTGCTGCCAGTTACGCCGCCGTGGTTCTGTCGGTGCTCCCCGCTGGGCTGGGGCACACATTACTCGGGTGAAGTGGAGGTGAGTGGTGGCCGGAAGTTATCGCCGGACGTCATGTCGCTTGCAGGTACCGTTCCAGGGCCTCGCGTGCCACATCGGACTCGCGGCGGCGTTGCTGCTGTGCCGTTTGCGTGAGTTTGTCCTTGACGGTTTGCGACACGCGGAAGTTAAGCCGTGGGGAGCGGGTACCCGGCGCGGTCAGCGATGGTCGACCCGTCCAGGCGCGTCTCCCGTTGGTGATCAGTTCGTCGATGTCGGCGTCATTCAAATCGGTCGCTTCGACTGTCTCGAAGTCGGCGTCGGTCATCGTCTCCAGTGTTTTGAGTGCCTGTGCAGGCGTCATTCGCGGCTCCATGATTATTCTCCTTGACTGTTGTGTCTGAAGGCGGTCGGCATCGGGTGGACGATGATTTCGTCACGCCCACGGTGAACTACGATGACCTCCAATTCGACACCGCGATCATCCACGCCGATGAACAAGCGACCCGGTTGTCCCCAGTTGGTGGTCGTGGACACTGATGGCGCGGTCACGGCCACGTACCAGCTAGAGTGGCGTGGCACATGGTGTTTGTCGGCTCGTGAGTCGAATCTCAGAGGCACGCTGTCATTTTGTCAGACACAAGAGAAGATAGTCAAGCCCGAGTCACCTCCGCGCCGCCGGCGGGCGTCGCAGTTTTGTCGGTACGCCCCGCTAGGCTGATGCACACATTCCTCGAGTGAAGTGGAGGTGGGTGGTGGCCGGAAATGATCGCCAAAGTGGTGAGCCGACTGGCGAGATCGTCCTATACCAGCGCGACAGCGGGCAGCCGGCGATTGAGGTACGACTGGACGGGGAGACGGTCTGGCTGAGCCAGGCCCAGATGGTAGAACTGTTCCAGTCCAGTAAGGCGAACATCAGCGAGCACATCAAGCATGTGTTTGACGAGGGTGAACTCGACGAGCAGGCAGTTGTTCGGAGATACCGAACAACTGCGGCCGATGGCAGGAACTACCTCGTCGCCTACTACAACCTGGATGTCATTATTTCCGTGGGCTACCGGGTACGCTCGCTACGCGGCACCCAGTTCCGCATCTGGGCGACTGAGCGGCTCCGCGAGTTCCTCGTCAAGGGTTTCACGTTGGATGACCAGCGGCTCAAGAGTCTGGGTGGTGGTTCGTACTGGAAAGAACTGTTGGATCGCATCCGCGACATTCGGTCGTCCGAGAAGGTGCTTTACCGGCAGATCCTCGATCTGTACGCCACCAGTGCCGACTACGATCCGGTGAGCGGGGAGAGTACGCGATTCTTTGCCGCGCGTGATGGTCACCTGCGAGGGCCGCCCGCGGGCGAGGAATGGTAATCTGGCGGGATGATTGAACCGACCGTCACCTCCGCGGGGGACTTTGTCGCCGACACGGTGCGCGCGGACAATGCCGCTGGTACCTACTCCGGGCGCGTCCAGACGCGGTTCCCGCCGGAGCCGAACGGGTACCTCCACATCGGCCACGCCAAGGCCATCGTCGCGGATTTCGGGATCGCGGAACAGTTCGGGGGTACGTGCAACCTGCGGTTCGATGACACCAACCCGGACACCGAGGACACGGAGTATGTGGACTCGATCCTTGATGACATCGCCTGGCTGGGGTTCGCCCCGGCGCACGTCTTCTACGCGTCCGACTACTTCGCCTCCCTCTACGACTGGGCGGAATCCCTTGTCATCCTCGGTTTAGCCTACGTGGACGACCAGGACCAGGAGACCATCTCCACCCAGCGGGGCGGGTTCGGCAAGCCGGGAGTCGAGTCCCCGTACCGTGACCGTACGCCCGCGGAGAACCTGGACCTGTTCCGCCGGATGAAGGCGGGGGAGTTCGCGGATGGTACCAAGGTCCTGCGGGCCAAGATCGATATGCAGTCGGACAACATGGCGCTGCGCGACCCGGTGATGTACCGCATCCGCCGCGGCCACCACCACCGCACCCACGACGCCTGGGTGATCTACCCGACGTACGACTGGGCGCACGGGCAGTCCGATGCGCTCGAGGGCGTCACCCACTCGATGTGCTCGCTGGAGTTCGTGAGCCACCGGCCGCTGTACGACTGGTACCTCGCCCACCTCGAGCTGCCGTACGAGAAACCCCAACAACTAGAGTTCGCCCGGTTGGAGCTGACCCATACCATCACCAGCAAGCGGAAACTCCGCCAACTGATCACGGAAGGCATCGTCGACGGCTGGGACGACCCACGGATGCCGACGCTCCAGGGGCTGCGGCGGCGCGGGTACCCGGCGGCGGCGATCCGCGCTTTCTGCGCCCACATCGGGGTGAACAAGACCAATTCGCGGCACTCGGTTGAGGAACTGGAGTCGTTCGTCCGGACGGAACTCAACCGGACCGCCCAGCGCCGGATGGCGGTTTTGAAGCCGCTGCGCCTGGTCATCGATGATTGGCCGACGGCAGACGGACGCACGCTGGGCGAGGCCCGGGCGACCGGCGACACGGTCGCCGGTGTGACGGAGTGGTTCGAGATCGCCAACAATCCGGAGTGCGCGGAGGACGGGAGTCGGCGCGTCCCCTTCACCGGCGAGCTCTACATCGAGGCCGACGACTTCGCCGAGGTGCCACCGCCGAAGTTCTTCCGCTTGTCGGTGGGGAGAGAGGTCCGGTTGCGCGGCGCGTACCTCGTCACTGCGACCGGCGCCGTGGTGGACGCCCAGGGCGCGGTCACCGAGGTTCACGCGACGTACGACCCGATGAGCCGCGGCGGTAACGCGCCCGACGGGCGAAAGGTGAAATCCACGTTGCACTGGGTGTCCGCGACGCACGCGCTGGACGCGGAGGTCCGGCTCTACGAGCGGTTGTTCGCGGCGGAATCACCGGGGGAGACGACCGGTGACCCCCTCGACGACCTCAACCCCGGCTCGGTCGCGGTCGTCCAGGCCAAGGCCGAACCGGCGCTGGCACCGGGTGATGGCGGCGTGGCCCCCGGCCAGGTCGTCCAGTTCGAGCGGATCGGCTACTTCGCGGCGGACCGGGCGGCGCCCCTGGTGTTCCACCGGACCGTCGGCCTGAAGGACGAGTGGGCGGCGGTCCAGAAGCGGGCTGGCTGAGAGGGCCGTACGGGACGCGCCGGTGCGAGCGCGTGGCCCGACAAACATACACCCCTGGGGGCTTGCGCCTGTAGTACAGAACGTAGTAGCGTGCGCTGAACGGTATCAGTTACCGTGACAGACTCAGATGACCATCTCCGGGCACGGGCGCCCGGCCCGCCAGATGGCTCTGACGACCGTTGTTCCCAGGGTGTCCCCGGGGGGCTCATTCCGAGGTCGCCTTGGCGTTTCCGCTGGCCGACGGCTCGCGAGACCACGTACGTACAAGGAGTACTGAATGACAATAACAACCGTTTCTTCCACCGCCCGGCTGGCCGGGTGGCCCGGAAGTCCACAAGGCACAACGGGGAAGGGCGCGTGAGCCATGCCGAAGTTTGTGTCTTTCACTGAGGCGGCCGCCCTCATCCCTCGAGGCGCGACCGTTATGATTGCCGGTTTTCTGGGGTGCGGCAACGCCCACCGGGTGATCGCCGAGCTGGCCCGCCTGGGGACGGGTGACCTGACGGTGATCGCCAATGACACGGCGTTCCCGAATGGTCCGGATGGCGACGAGTTTTACGGCATCGCCAAGCTCATTCACAACCGCCAGATCAAGAAGCTCTTCGCTTCCCACGTCGGGACGAACCCGGAGGTTCCGGGGCAGATGGCCGACGGTACCCTGGAACTCAGCCTCGTCCCCCAGGGCAGTCTCGCCGAGATGATCCGGGCCGGCGGCGCCGGTCTGGGCGGCGTACTGACGCCAACCGGGGTCGGAACGCTGGTCGAAGAGGCCGAGCACGTCATCACCAAGACGACCATCGATGGCCGGGACTTCTTGCTGGAGCGCCCGTTCTGGGCTGACATTGCCCTGATTTGTGGGTACAAGATCGATCGCGCCGGGAACATCTGGTACAAGGGTACGACCCGGAATTTCGCGAGCGTCATGGCGACGGCGGCCGATGTGGTGATCGCGGAGGCCGAGAACGTCGTCGAGATTGGCGAGATCCCGCCCGAGGACGTCGTCACCCCGGGTCCGCTCGTCACGTACGTCGCCTGTGCCAAGGAGGCCTGAGCCATGGATAACGTCAAAATGTACATTGCCAAGCGGGTCGCCCAAGAGCTCTGCGACGGCGACGTCGTGAACCTCGGCATTGGTCTGCCGACGCTCGTCACCCACTTCCTGTCCCCGGACATCCACGTGACTCTCCAGTCCGAGAACGGGATCATCGGGACGGGTCCCGCGCCGACGCCGGAGGAGGCGGATGCGATCCACTACACGGATGCCGGCGGCTCGCCGGCCTTCGCCGGGCCGGGCGGCTGCTACATCGACTCGAGCATCAGCTTCGGGTTCATGCGCGGCGGCCACGTCGACGTGACGATCCTCGGGGCGCTGGAGGTCGACGCCGAAGGCAACCTCGCGAACTGGATCATTCCGGGCAAGAAACTGCCGGGGATGGGCGGCGCGATGGACCTCGTGATCGGTGCCAAGCGCGTGATCATCGCCATGGAACACACCGCGCACGGTGCGGTCAAGATCTTCAAGAAGTGCCGTTTGCCGCTGACAGCGGTCAAGTGCGTCGACGAGATCATCACGGAAATGGGTGTCATCGAGGTCACGCCCGAGGGGCTCAAGCTCGTCGAGTACAACCCCGAATTCACCGTCGAGCAGATCCAGGCCGCGACCGAGGCGCCCTTGATCATCCCGGAGGACATCCGCCAGACGGCGATGTGAGCCGGCCCCACCCTCGCGACGAGAGACTTCAAGGAACTTAGGTCCGCTGTGGCCAGGTCTCTTGAAGTCTTTCGGCGTGAGCGGGGCGGTACCGCGGTTGGCAGCGGCGCTAAACTGGCGGATGTGAATTACCCTCTCCTGCATTCCGGGAAGGTACGGCGGCTGTACGGCGTACCGGACCATTCCGACCAACTCATCATGGTGGCGACGGACGCGATTTCGGCGTTTGACTACGTCCTGGACACCCCGATCCCCGACAAGGGCATCATCTTGACCCAGATGTCCCTGTGGTGGTTCGACCAACTGGCCGACGTGGTGGAGAACCACGTCATCTGGGGGTCGCGGCTGGGCGGCGCCGACGGCCCGTACCCTCTCCCCGACGACTGGCGCGGCCGGACCATCGTGGCCGAAAAGCTTGAGATGCTGCCCGTGGAGTGCATCGCGCGGGGGTACATCACCGGGTCCGGCTGGGCGGAGTACCAGCAGTCGGGCACCGTGACCGGCATCCCGCTGCCCGCCGGGCTGCGCCACGCCGACCGGCTCCCGGAGCCGATTTTCACCCCGTCGACCAAGGCCGATCTGGGGCTGCACGACGAGAACATCTCGTACACCCAACTGGTCGACCTCGTCGGGGCCGAGACGGCGGCCGCGTTGCGTGACCTGACGCTCACCGTTTTCACGGCGGCGTCCGTGATCGCCGAGGCGCGCGGCATCATCCTGGCCGACACGAAGTTCGAGTTCGGGCGGCGGCCGGACGGTACGATTGTGCTCGCCGACGAGGTCCTGACCCCCGACTCCTCCCGCTTCTGGGACGAGGCGCACTACGAGCCCGGCCAGTCCGTCCCCAGCTTTGACAAGCAGTTTGTCCGCGACTGGCTCGCCAAGGAATCCGGTTGGGTGAAGAACGGCGGCGAGCTCCCGCCGGCCCTCCCGCCCGAGATCGTCACCGCGACGCGGGGTCGGTACGTTGAGGCGTACCACCGGCTGACCGGCGGTACGGACATCAACTGACGCTACCCCGCCCGCCCGGCGTACCCCGCGACCCGGTAGACTGGCCCCATGCCACTCGTCATCGTCAATGTCATGCCCAAGCCGGAAATCCTCGACCCGCAGGGGAAGGCCGTCACCGGTGCTCTCCAGCGGATGGGCCACGACGGGTTCACCGTCCGCCAGGGCAAACGGTTCGAGATCGAGGTCGAGGGTGACGTGACGGAGGCCCGGCTCGCGGAGCTTCATACCCTGGCCGAGTCGCTGCTGGCCAACACGGTCATCGAGAACTTCGAGGTGGTCGCATGAAGATCGGGGTGGTGACCTTCCCCGGTTCGCTGGACGACGAGGACGCGCTGCGGGCGGTCCGTCTGACGGGTGGGGAGCCGGTCCGGCTGTGGCACGCGTCCGACGACCTCCAGGGCGTGGACGCGGTCATCCTGCCGGGCGGGTTTTCGTACGGCGACTACCTCCGCTGTGGTGCCATTGCCCGTTTCTCGCCGGTGATGGGCGAGGTGGTACGACGGGCCCACGCGGGGCTGCCCGTCCTCGGGATCTGCAACGGCTTCCAGATTCTCTGCGAGGCCCGGCTGCTCCCCGGCGCGCTGATCCGTAACGAGGTCCGCGTGTTCACCGCGCTCGACCAGCGGCTCCGCGTGGAGTCGGCGAATACGGCCTGGACGAGCGCGTACACCCCCGGTCAAGAGATCACCATCGCCCTCAAGAACGGCGGCGGCAACTATCAGGCGGACGCGGCGACCATTGCCCGGCTGGAGGACGAGGGGCGGGTCGTCTTCCGCTATGTCGGCAACCCTAACGGTTCCGTCGACGACATCGCGGGGATCACGAACGAGCGCGGGACGGTGGTCGGCCTCATGCCCCACCCCGAGCACAACGTGGACCCCGAGATCGCCACCACCCTCGACGGCCAAGGCTTCTTCACCTCCCTGGCCGCGTTTCTAGGGTAGATCGTTGGCGGTGATACAGAGCACCTGGGCGAGCTTGCGGGAGATGTCCTGCATCTGATCGGCGGTAAGCGTACCAACGCGGACCTCACCGCGTTTCATTGAGTGTCCTCAAGGACAGGCGCGTTGCGAAGCCGGTGGCCTCGTCATCGGTGGCGAACGGTTCAACCTTCGCAGTCAGGCGTACGTCGAAGGGGAAACCGCGGTGTTGGTTGAAGGCCGCCACAAACACCCGCATGGCGTCGGCCGGGGTGGTACCGAGTTCTCGGGTCGTCTCGCGAAACAGGCGGTCCTGGGTCTTCTCGATCCGCGTTGCGAGTTGTACAGTATCCATTACTACCTCCTGCTAACAGTTCCTAGTATATCCCGATGCCTACCTTGCACCACCCTGCGCTCCGTCTCTGTTGGCGGGACGTGTACGTGTCGGCGTGGGGGCGTTGTGGGCACTGTCCCGCGGGTGGGGCAACTAGACTGGTGGTATGAGTACGCTGGTTGAGTCGGTGTTGGCCCGGGGGTTGGACACTAAGGCCGTTGTCATGGGGCGCAATGTGGTCGACCGGACGGGGGCGACCTTCGCCGAGTTGTTCCCCGGCCAGACGGCGGTCATTGTCGCCGACGGCAACACCTGGGCGGTTGCGGGGGAGGCGGTACGGGCGTCCCTCGCCGCGGCCGGCGTCGGCCTGGACGAGCCGATCATCTATCCCGGTACGCCGGTGCTGTTCGCCGACGACCGCGCGGCGGAGGATCTCCGCTCGCGACTAGCGCAGACGAGCGCGATCGCGGTGTCGATCGCCTCCGGGTCGCTCAACGACCTCACCAAGCTGGCGAGCCACCGGGTCGGCCGGAGCTACCTCAACGTGTGTACGGCGGCCTCCGTTGACGGGTACACCTCCTTCGGTGCCGCGATCACCACGAACGGGATCAAGGGGACGCAGGAGTGCCCGGCCCCGCGCGGCGTCATCGTACCGCTCGACATCATGGCCGCCGCGCCCAAGCGCCTGACGGCAACGGGGTACGGCGACCTGATCGAGAAGGTACCCGCCGGCGCCGACTGGATTATCGCCGACGAACTGGGCCTCGAACCGATTGACGAGTTCGTCTGGAGCCTCGTCCAGGGGCCGCTGCGCGAGGCCCTGGGGAACCCATCCGGCCTTGTCACCGGCGATCCCGCCGCCATCGAGAGGCTGGCCGAGGAGCTCATCATGTCCGGCCTCGCGATGCAGGTCTTTGCCTCGTCGCGCCCGGCCTCCGGCGGCGGGCACTACTTCTCGCACCAGTGGGAGATGGAGGGCCACGGCCGCGACTGGGATCCGCCGCTCTCGCACGGCTTCAAGGTCGGGCTGGGTACGGTGGCGATGTGCGCGTTGTACGAGCGCGTACTCGATCTCGGTCTGGACCACCTGGATGTCGCGGCGCGAGTCGCCCACTGGCCGGTGCCGGCGGCGGACGCGGCGCGCGTCGCGGCCCTGCAACCGGGCGCGGTGATCCGCGCGGCCTGCCTCACGCAGTCGGCCGCCAAGTACCTGACGGCCGACCAGGCGCGGGGTCGGCTGGAGCTGGTCCGGGCCCGCTGGGGCGCCATTCGTACCCGCGTCGCCGCTCAGGTCCTCCCCGCGCGGGTCGTCGAGCACATGCTCCGGACGGTCGGCGCGGTCCACCACCCGTACCAGATCGGTGTGGGCCTGGACGAGCTGCGCACCAAGTACTTCCAGGCCCAGACCATCCGCGCCCGCTACACCGTCCTCGACCTGCTCCAGGAGGTCGGCGTACTGAACCAGCTTGTCGACGGCCTGTTCGAGCCGGGCGGTTACTGGTACGAGCGGGCCCAGGAAACGTTCTGAACCGCGCGCCTACGAGGAGACGGCGGCGACGAAGATGAAGAAGGCAAGCAGCGAGAGGACGCTGAGGCCGACGTAGGTGATGACGCCGGCGAGGGCGCCCTTGCCGGCCGAGCGGGCTTTCAGCGGGGTTTGGTCCTTCCAGACGAGGAACAGGATGAGTCCGACAACGGGAAAGAAGAACCCGAGGGCCGCGAACCCGCCTGATTTCGCGTCGCCGGGGTTGTAGGTGGGTTGGTACGCGGCTGGGGGGAGGGCGACCATCTGTTGGGTACCGTCCGGCATCGTCGCGAGGGTGTACAACGGCATCGGGGGTACGGCGGGCGCAGCGAGCGGGGGCGCGGGTACGCGGACGGGCGGGACGTAGTAGGTTTTCGTGGGGTCTGACGACAGTCCGGCGACGAGGACCACCACTGCCGCAATGACAAGCGTCAGAGGTGCGAAAGCCATGAAGATGAGAGGGCTGGTGTACGAAAGCAGCGGGAAGCCACGCAATGGGAACCAGGGTAGTGACCACCACTTCAACCCAACCGCGTTCATGTACCACGAGAAGCGAGCCGCGATCCCAACACCGACGACGATGACGGCAGGACAAGCATAGGTGCTGATACGCAGCCCGGACTGAGCCCCACGGGCTCCCAGAGCGAGGAGGCCCAAGACACCTGTCATCATGCCACCGACCATGATGAGGAACACGGCCGGCGCCGAAAATATCGGGTTGCCGAACAGACCGAGGCCGAAGATAATCACCACGCTCGTACAGGCGGTTGTCATCGCGCCCCGCAGCAGCTTTGGTCGCCGAGTCGACACCAGAAGCAAGGTGCCTACCGCCAGCAACAGCACCGCGCTCACGGTAGTGAGTGTCATTGTGGCGTTGTGCTCGTGGCTGGAACTGAGCGGGAGCATTCTGTACAGACTGTACCAGCCCCACCAGACCCAGGCGGATGACCATGACCAGACTGATGGCCAAGGTACCACCAGCACCCCCGCGACTATCAGCAACCCCCCAGCAACAAACGGGGCCTTGGACCCAACGGGGATTCGCATCGGTACCCGGTTGTCGGCGGGCGGGCCGGGGGGCCGGGTTGGGGCCACGATAGCGCTGCTCACGGTGATCCTTTCGGTTATGAACAGGTCCTTTTTACCCTTCCCATCGGCCGTTCGCGATGGGGAAAGATCCCCATGTGCTGCGGCGCCCCCGAAAAGTCAGACCCAGCCGGTCCGGGGAATTCACCGTGGGGTCACTTGGGTCGCCTGTGGACGGGTGATTCCCGACCGAACTGACCCCACGGGCGCATTTCCAGCACCAGCCTGTCGCCTCACGCGACTGGCGCATCAAAGATGGTGAGTTCGGGGACGTGCTGGGCGATGCGGTCGAAGTCCCGGTCGTCGTGGAGCATGGGCGCGGTGTGGTGGATGGCCGTACAGGCAATGGGGCGGTCGAACAACTGAACCTTGGGCGGGTCGAACTGGCCGCCCAGTGCCTTGATCAAGACGGACGAATCGACCAGAATCACGGCTCGCGCCCTTCGCGGAGGGCTTTGCAGTCGTACCCAGGGGTGAACGTGACCTCACCGAACAGATCGCGCAGGTCGTGGCGCTGCCGTCTGGCGACGAACTCCTGCAAGGCTTGGGCGACGGCCACCCGTTTCGTCGGGAGACCAGCCAGGGTCATCGCGTCCCGGGTCAGGTCGTCATCAATGTCGATGGTGGTTCGCATGGGTACGCCTTTCGCTGTGTACGAGAGTACGCCAACGGTCGGCAAACTCTGGTGTCCCCCGAAATTTCACACTCGGGCGGCGCGGCGAGGAGCCGCCGTGGAGTCAGCGACGTCGTGTCCGGCTGGGTCAAGGGTGCACCGGGATCCGGGTTGGCGGACCCGCCAAAACTTGGGTAGGAGACGGCAATATCAGAGGCTCTCCGGTCAACTGCCCAAGTTGTGTCACCCGATCTGGCGATGCCGCCGACACAACTTGGGCAGTTGAGCCCGGGGCGTCCGAAAACGGGCGGTGTCGCCCAAGTTGTGACCCGTCGGCCGGGTTACGCGATGGAGACGGTCACCAGTCGTGGGGTGTCGCCGGTCACCTGGGCCGCCCCGCCCGTGAGTTGGACGGCCCGTTTCTCGGTCGCCGGGTGGTCACAGTCCCAACCCAGCCACACCCGTACCTCGCCTGGCTCCACGACCCGGATCATCTCGCGGTTGTGGAAGGCAAGCCGCGCAGTGGGGATTTCCAGTGTGACAAGGCGCGATTCCCCTGCCCCCAACCTCACCCGGGCGTACCCCAGAAGTTGTTTGAGCGGCCGGGTGACGCTCGCCACGACGTCGTGCCCGTACACCTGCACGAGCGTCGTACCCTCCCGCGACCCGCTGTTCTTGACCACGACGCTCACCGGAATCCACCCGTCGGTCGGCGCGGTCTCCGGCACCGTGAACTCGCCGAACTCGAACGTCGTGTAGCTCAGGCCGTGGCCGAAGGAGAACTGCGGCGTGGTGTCGATAGAGGACACGCTGCCCGGGTCGCCGAGCTTGGGGTGGAGGTAGGAGTACGGCAGTACGCCCAGTGATCTGGGGACTGACACCGGCAAATGTCCTGAGGGGTTGACCCGCCCCGACAAGACGCCGGCCACGGCGGCCGCTCCCTCTTCGCCAGGGAAGAACGCCTGCACCGTCGCCGCGGCCCGTTCGGAGTACGCCCCGACGGCGTAGGGCCGGCCGGTGACGAGGACGAGGATGACCGGCGTACCCGTCGCCAACAGCGCCTCGACCAACTCCGGCTGGACCCCCGGCAAGGCGAGGGAGTCGACGTCGCACCCCTCGCCGGAGGTACCTTCGCCGAACAACCCGGCCTGGTCCCCCATGACGGCGATGACCACGTCCGACCGCTCCGCCAGGGCGACAGCGTCAGCGATGCCGCCTCGACAATCCCCGCGCACATCGCAGCCCGCCGCGTAAGCGACGCCATCCGCGCCGTACTCAGCCCGCAGTGCCTCGAGGATCGTTGGCGCGGCCACCCGGGATTCGACCCCCGGGTTGTGCGCCAGAACGTGGTTGATAAAGCTGTAGCAGCCGAACAGGGCGGCCTCCCGGTCGGCGTTCGGGCCGACGACCCCGATCCGCAGCCCGGGCCGGGGTGCCAGCGGCAAGGCCCCGTTGTTCGCCATCAGGATGACCGACTCTTCGGCCAGACCCGCCGCAATCGCACGGTGTTCGGGGGGATCGAGGGTTGCGGGTGCGTCCGCGAGCAGGGCCTCGAGCCGGGCGATCTCGGCGTCGATATCCAGCAGCCCGAGGGTCTCCTTCTGTATCAATACCCTGGTCACGGCCGTATCGAGGGCGGCGGCCACGGCCGGGTCCCGTCGGCAGAGCTCGGCGAACTCCGCCTCGTGGAAGGCGTCGGCGCTCGGCAGCTCCACGTCGACCCCGGCGAGCAGCGCCTCGGCCGCCGCCTCGGTCAGGGTGGCCACCACCCCGTGTTCCTTCTTGAGGAAGGCGATGCCGAAGTAGTCGGCCACCACCGTACCCTCGAAGCCCCAGCGTTCCCGCAGGATTTCGGTCAGCAGGTGGCGGTCGCCGTGCACGGGGACGCCGTCGATGTCGACGTACGCGGGCATGACCGACCCGGCGTGCCCGTCGAGCAGCGCGATTTCGAACGGGATGAGGAAGACGTCCTCCAGTTCCCGGGGCCCGGCGTGGACGGGGGCGAGATTCCGCCCGGCGCGGGAGTTGGAGTAGCCGGCGTAGTGCTTGAGTGTGGCAATGATGCCGGTTGATTGCAGACCTTCGACGTACGCCTTGCCGAGCGTCCCGATGACGTACGGGTCCTCGCCCATCGTTTCCTCGACGCGGCCCCAGCGGACGTCGCGGACAACGTCAAGTACGGGTGACAAGCCCTGATGGACGCCCAACCGGGCCACGGACTCGCCGATGGCGGCCCCCATGGCAAACGTGATCGCGGGGTCGAACGCGGCCGCGGTTGCCAGCGGGGTGGGGAAGGTGGTGGCGGTCCAGGCCGCCAGACCGGTCAGGCACTCCTCGTGGGCGAGGACGCCGATCGGGCGGCGGGTGTGGTCGCGGATCCACTTCTGGCAGCCGATGAGAGTCGCCAGTCCCTCGGCGGGCAGCACGGGTTTCGTACCGTACACCCTTGTCAACTGGCTCATACCGTGGACGGCGTAGTCGGCGAACTCGGGTGCGGTGTCATCCAGGGTGTCCATGTCGGGGGCCACCACGCCGCCCTCGTCATACCCCAGCCAAATCCCGTACAGCTGGGCGATCTTCTCGTCGACGGTCAGCGACGCCAGTAGGTCGCTGACACGGGCAGACGGCTGCATTATCTCTCCTTTTATGGCTGGTTGTCTTCGGACGGGGGCGGCGATTTCCCTCATCACGGTGGGTTTCACGACGGCCCCGTACTCCCACACGTCCACTTTAGGGTGAGTTTTTAGTTCAACGGGGTGGCTTTAGGAAAACTGCGGTATTCTCTAAGAAAGTTTCGTGCGGAGGTAGGACGAAATGACGCAAACACGAATGACGCTGGCCGACATCGCGGACATCGCCGGCGTGTCTCTGGCGACGGTGTCGAAGGTTCTCAACGGGCGGGCCGGGGTGTCCGAGACGCGGCGGGACCAGATTCTGGAGATCCTGGAGCAGGAGGGGTACCGGCGGCGGGGGACCGGGATCCGGCACCGGGCGGGGCTCATCGACATCGTGATGCGCGGCATCGACACGCTGTGGTCGACGTTGATCCTGGTCGGCGCGCAGGAGGAGGCGGCCCGCGCCGGGGTCGGGCTCGTCGTCACGCCGACGCACGGCCGGACGATGGGAAATCGGCATTGGCTCACGTCGTTGGCGCAGCGGCACACCGACGGGATTGTCCTTGTCGTCTCCCGTTTTCAGACCGGCGTCGACCAGGAGCTGGGCAAGCTGGGTATCCCGTACGTCTTCGTCGATCCCATCGGCGTGCCCGAACAGGACGTACCTGTCATCGGCGCGACCAACTTCGACGGCGGCGTCGAGGCGACCGAGCACCTGATCGGGCTCGGGCACACCCGGATCGGGATCATCACCGGCGACCGGGGCCTAATGTGTTCGCAGGAGCGCCTGGCGGGGTACAAAGATGCGCTCGACCGCGCCGGCCTCCCGTACGACGAAAACTTGGTCAGCGTCGGTAACTTCCAGGTCGAGGGCGGGTACTACGGGGGCGCCCGGCTGCTCCGGCTTCCCAAGCCGCCGACCGCGATCTTCGCGGGGTCTGACCTGCAGGCCCACGGGGTGTACCAGGCGGCCAAGGCGGCCGGGCTGCGCGTTCCCGAGGACCTCTCCGTGGTCGGGTTTGACGATGTACCGTTGTGCCAGTGGGTGTCCCCGCCCCTCACGACGATCCGGCAGCCGCTGACCGACATGGCCCGCGAGGCGACCCGCATCCTCGTCGACATGGCCTACCGTGGTATCGAACCCCCCCGCAAGAAAGTTGAGTTGGCGACGTCACTGGTGGTACGCGAGTCCACCGCGCCCCCCGCCTGAGCGGGGCTGCTGCCCGACCGATTTATACTCGCCAGTCCGAGTACATTTATACTCGGTTTCTCGAGTATTTCTGCCGGGCGCCGGAGCCGGTTTCTCCCCCGCGTACACTGGATGGATGAGAAATCTGAATCCCCGGCGGATCGCGATGGTGTCGATGCACACGTCACCGACGGAGCCGCCCGGTTCGGCGGACGCGGGTGGCATGAACGTGGTGGAGTGGCACGCGGCGTTGGCGCTGGCCGGACTGGGCTACGAGGTTGACCTCATCACGCGGCGCTCCGATCCGGGGCAGCCGGATGTGGCGGAGATCCAGCCGGGAGTACGGTTGTTGTACCTTGACGCCGGGCCGGTCCGCCCCCGGCCCAAGTCGGCGATCGATGCCTACATCCCACAGTTCGCCGACGGATTGGCGGAGTTGACAAGGGAGTACGACCTCTACCACTGCCAGCACTGGATGAGCGGGATCGCGGCGCTGGACCTGGCGCACCGCCGTGGCGTACCGCTAGTCCAGAGTTTCCACTCCGTCGCCGCCTGTCCGGGCCGGGATTTGAGCGAGGGGGAGCCCCCGGAGTCGCCCGCCCGTGTCCCCGGGGAGGCCCGTCTCGCCCGTTCGGCT
>JAIRVA010000277.1 GCA_031254155.1 Propionibacteriaceae bacterium | reverse complement strand
GCGGGCGAGGAGACCGCAGTCGGCGGGCGTACCTCCCTGTCGACAGTCGACTATGTCAACGAGATTCTGGCCTCCGGCCTGCCCGGCATCCGACGCCAGCACCCCGATGCCCGCCCCTACCTCCTTGACGGCTACATCGACCGCATCGTCGACCGGGACATCGCAGACGCTGGCGGCGTTGTCCGCAACCCATCGGCGTTACGCAACCTGCTGGCGGCGTACGCGGCTGCTACCAGTACGACGGCCGCCGAGTCCGTCATCCTCCGGGCTGCAACACCCGGTGAACCCGGTTCGCTCTCCAAACCCACTCATCTGGCCTATCGCGAACTCCTCAGGCGAATCTGGGTACTCGACCCCATCCCGGCTTGGGAACCCCGGTTTTCCCACCTCAAACGCTTGGCGAAGGCACCCAAACACCACTTGGTCGACCCCGCGTTGGCGGCCCGCCTCGTCGGCACGACGGCCGGATCGCTCATCCGTGGCGACGGCGAGCCGGACTTTCCCAGGGACGGTACCTTCCTGGGTGCGCTTTTCGAATCACTCGCTGCTCAGACAGTGCGAGTGCTGGCCGGGCACGCGACCGTTCACCACCTCCGAACAAGCGATGGTACCCATGAGATCGACCTCATCGTTGAACGAGCCGATGCCCGTGTCCTCGCCATTGCGGTCAAGCTCTCGGCCGGCGTCCGGCCTGCCGACGTGGTGCACCTGAACTGGCTAGGGGACCAGATCCCCCACCGCGTGATCGACAAACTCCTGATCAACACCGGCGACCGGGCCTTCCGGCGGCCGGACGGTGTGACGGTCGTACCCCTCGCTCTCCTGGGCCCGTGATCACGCCCGATCGGTACGACCTGTCGTACCGAACCTCCCCCGGGGCGCGGAAAGGGTGTCAGTCGTGAGAAGATTGTCAGGTGGGAGATCCAGGACTGACGTCAACCTTCGGCGCTGACATCATCATCATGACTGGCCCGCCCGGGGCTGGAAAAACGACGATGAGCAGGGCTTTCGCTGCCGCTTGCCCGCGCGCGGTCCACCTGTTGACCGATGATTTCTGGCGCTCAATTGTGAGCGGCGCCATCCCGCCGTATCTCCCCGAGTCCGACTCCCAGAACCGCGTCGTGATGCGTGTCATCGTCAAGGCGGCGACGACGTTCGCGGCCGGCGGCTACACCACCATCGTCGACGGCGTCATCGGGCCGTGGATGCTCTACCACTTCCTCCTGGCCCGCGGGCCGCGGATGCACTACCTCGTCCTGCGCCCCGCCCGCGACGAGACGATCCGCCGCGCCCAGGCCCGGGGTACGAACGCGCTGACCGCGGCCGGGCCGCTCGGCGCGATGTGGGACCAGTTCGCGGCCCTCGGCGCCTGGGAACGGCACGCGATCGACACGACCCATCAGGACCGCGCCGCCACGCTGACCACCCTCCAGGCCGCCGTCGCCAGCGACAAGTACCTCCTGTAGATGATGCGGCGTGGTTCAGCGGCATGATGCCGCGAAAGTCCACCCGCTCTTGATGAGCCAAGCCCTGTTTCGGCAGTACGACGTTGAGTACGACAAAGGGGAGCGGGTACCCCCGCTCCCCCTCGTACCGTCAGTCCTTACGCCGCGAAGGTCTGGCCCGCGGACCGCAACTGGTTGGCCGCCTCAATGACGCGGGCGGAGAGCCCGGCCTCGGCGATCTTGCCCCAGGCGCGCGGGTCGTACAGCTTCTTGTTGCCAACCTCGCCGTCGATCTTCAGTACGCCGTCGTAGTTGCGGAGCATGAAGTCGGCCACGGGGCGCGTGAACGCGTACTGAGTGTCGGTGTCGATGTTCATCTTGATGACGCCGTAGTCGACCGCGTCAGAGATCTCCTGCGCGGACGAGCCCGAACCACCGTGGAAGACGAGCGCAAACGGCTTGTCAACCCCGTACTTCGCCCCCACCGCGTCCTGGATCTCCTTGAGGATCTCGGGGCGCAGCTTGACGTGACCCGGCTTGTACACGCCGTGAACATTGCCGAAGGTGAGGGCCGTGATGTACGGGCCGTTCTCGCCGAGGCCGAGCGCCTCGATGGTCGCGAGGCCGTCGGCCACGGTCGAGTACAGCTTCTCGTTGATCTCGCCGACGATGCCGTCCTCCTCGCCGCCGACGACGCCGACCTCGATCTCGAGGATCTGCTTGTTGGCCGCCGTGAGCTTCAGCAGCTCCTGGGCGATGACGAGGTTCTCCTTCGTCCCGACCGCCGAACCGTCCCACATGTGCGACCCGAACAGCGGGTCTTTGCCGGCCTTCACGCGCTCAGCCGAGACGGCGAGCAGCGGGCGGACGTACGTGTCCAGCTTCTCCTTGGGGCAATGGTCGGTGTGCAACGCGATGTTGACGGGATAGTTCTTGGCGATCACGTGGGCGTACTCGGCCAGCGCGACGGCCCCGTCGACCATCTTCTTGATTGTCGGACCAGAGGCGTACTCGGCGCCGCCCGTCGATATCTGCACGATGCCGTCGGACCCGGCCTCGGCAAAGCCGGCCATCGCGGCGTTGAGCGTCTGTGAGGATGTGATATTGATCGCGGGGTAGGCGTAGCTGCCGTCCTTCGCCCGCTTGATCATTTCAGCATAAACCTCTGGGTTTGCTATGGGCATGTTCTCTCCTGAACTCGAAATGAATGGTCACGTACGACCTGTCATCAGTCTACTGTCTTATAGGAACCACTGATCTACCATGTGCCGCCATCCGACCGCCCGGACGGGCGATCTCCGCCTCCCACATGGTGCGGTGGACGTCCAGTCCACGTACACCATATGGTGGACGGATCTCACTCCGCCGGACGCCCGGCTGACGACACAGCGTAGATCAGCACTTCCTTTACGTACGCGGGGCCGACGTCTCCCGGATGCCCCTCGCCTGGGTCAGTTGCCGAGTTTGGATGTGTCGATGGCCTGGGTACCGCCGGAGAACGACCGGACAGCGGCGTCGATGGTCCCCGGGATGACGTCAAGATCGGCCAGGGAGATGCTGGCAAGGTGCCCGTCGACCCGTTCGACGACGAGGTACGGCGAACCCCCGAAGCGACTCGGCATGATCGCGACGCGGGCGATTTCGGGCCACGCCATCCCCGTACCCTTGAGCCACATCCCCTGCCGGTCCACCGCCGCCGCGATCCCCGGGGAGATCGCCGCGAGCGCCGACTTGGCGCGCGCCCAGTTGATGAGGGCGACCACGAGCCACACCACCGACAAACCGAGGCCGACACCGTACATCAGCGCCGTGGTACTCGCGGACATGGATGTCCGCTGCCAGACCCAGATCGCGGTACACATCAGGGCCGCCACCACGAGCCACATCACGCGACCACGGACAACGCTACCGGTGTACGCGACCCGGTTGGCCGCCGCCATCGGGTTGAAGCCGATAATGAGTTGTTCGGGCATACCCCCTACTTTACTCGGGCGGGCGTACTTCCAGCGCCTTCGGGTGGAGTCACCCGCGCGGGGGTACGGCGGTCATCAGGGTGTACGCCGGCTGGGTGGTGTCCAGGCGGCTGTACTGGAGGTGCAGGTTGGCGTCGGACTCGATGACCAGGCCGTAGGGTACGCCGGGAATGAGACGGAGGCCCCCGACCTGCGCGGGGTCGGCCGTCCGGAGGTGGACCGCCCGGTGACCAGGCAGAGTGATGGGCTCGGACCGCTCGGGGTCCCGGTCGGCGAAAAAGGCCGTGAGTGTGAACATGACCGCGTCGGGGGTGTCATTGAGTACGCAGATGGACTCGTGCGAGACCTCGGCCCCCGTACTCGCGGGCGGGATGTACCCGTCTGGGATGTACCACCGTGACATGTTGCCCTTTCGAGAATGATTGTTGACTCGGACCGTCGTGGATGAGACGCCAGCCGTCGCTGACACGGTCATGCTCGCGGCTTCGCCGCTCAACAGACTTCAATCGGTTCGGAAGTGAGAGCAAGACTTGACGCTACGCGTCCAAGTCCTCACTTCTCTCACCTCAATCGTCTGTACTCCTCCGCGCTCACACCGTAACACAGCGACAATCGGCGTGCAACGGCGTTCCTGCCCTCGTCATCTGGGCTCGGGCGCGGGGAGGTTACGAAAGAAGAGGCCGACCCGATCAGTTGTCCAGGTCGCGACGCCGGCTCCGAAGAAGTCCCGGTCCTCGGTCCACATCGGGCAGTCGATGGCAAGGGCAGCGGCCAGGATCGGCCAGTCCTCCGGACCGCGGCGGCCCAAACGAATCAGCGCCTCGTCCCGCCACGCCTCGTAGAGGGCCGATTCCAGCGGGATGACGAGGGATTCAAGCTCGTCGAGCGCGACCAAGGCGGACTCCGGATCACCGATCTCTCGGGAGAGAAGAATCTTGGGCAGGTAGTGGCGGGCGTCGTGATAGGCGGCGCTGGGGGCGAACAGGGAGATCCGCCCGGCGGCTGTCAGCAACAATTGACTAGCCTTGGTACCCAGGATCGCCCGGATGAGGATGTTCGCGTCAAGAATGAGCGAACGGTTAGGCATGACGGCGATGCCTGGCTTGGTCGAAGTCGTTCACAATGTCCTCCACGTCGACACCGGCCGCCGCCAACTGGGATGCGACGGCTTCAGTGGCCCGACGGAACGCGACCGGGTCGAATGGCCCCAAGGGCTCAGCGGGGGTGAAGACACCGACAACTCGGCCATTACGGGTGACTTGGACCGGGGTCGGCGAATCGAGGTAGGTCGACAGGTCTTCCCGAAACTCCCTGACACCGACAGTTGGCACGTCTCCTCCTTCAACAGTCTGAACTATGTACACCCAGTGTACGCTCCATCACTGACGAGTCAATGCTTGAGCCAGGAACGGATTGCGGCAACGGCCCGCTCGGGGTCGGGAACAGTGGAGCTGACGGGCAGTTCCAGGTAGCCGCGCGAGTCAATGCCGAGCGACGGCAGTGGTGTTTCGCGGAGGCGAACAACGAGTGCTCCGGCCGCGAGCAGATCGCACGACTTCTCACGGTCAACATCGGTCTTGTCCGCGTGCCAATAGCTTCCGTCGTACTCAACGAGCAAGATGCGCCCGTCGCTGAGATGGACAGTCACGTCAGGTACCCATGCTGACCGTCGCGCGAACGCCTCGCTTCGCATCGACAGACCGCTGAAGGCCTCCCCGGACACAGTACGTAATGAGTCGAAGTAGCGTAGTTCAACGAGTGACTTGCCGCTCTCGCGGCAAAGCGGGCAGGGCGAGCCATGCACACGAACGTTGGTCCCGATCCGCCAGCGGTGCGAGGGGTCCGTCGCACAGATCCACTCGGGGATGAACGACAGGTTTCCGCTCGGACGCACCTGCCAGGCTGTCCGAGGATTGTCGGGCGACCACTCTGCCGCGAGGTCCGGGTAATGCCAGGCAAGCGAGTCGAGGATTGTCCGACACGCCGGGCAGCGCAGGCGTTCGCGCTTGTCTCGCTCGGCGGGGGTGGCTTCCCATTCGTGTCCGCAACTGGGCTCTCGCCACCACACGCGCCGCCTGGACGTGGGTCCAACGTCAGCGGGTCGCAGTTTCCCGTTCCGGGTCGGGTGCCATTGTTCGACCAATTCGGGGTTGAGCGTCCGACCAGGATGTTCACGGCCTTCTGCAAAGGCCGCGAGACGCGCCGTCTGATTCGCCTCACGGGTCGTCTGCCCACGACACACAGGGCAACCGCGTTGCAGATACGAGTACGGGTTCGCCGTCACTTCGTGCCCGTTCGTACAGCGGAAGTGGTGGCTCGTGTAGTCGCCCAGCATGACTGTCGTCGGGTCTGCATCGTCAACCCAAGCAGCGACCAAGGTGGGGGAGGCACTCACTGGTGCCATTCGTTTCAGTGAATGCTGAGCTGACCTTTCCGCATTGCGTCGGGCCGAACAGTTGGGGCACTGGGCACCTGCGAACATGTCCTTGACGCTCGCATCAAAACTCAAGCCACACTCGGGACATAACCACCAAGCCTTGCGCCGGGTCCGCTCGCCCACAGTGGCCCAAAGGTCGGCGGGGTTTCGCCCGTGGTCCCACCACTTGCTCGCTGCCGAAGCCGAGTCACGCAACAACGTAGCGGTTGGCTTCGCCAGGACTTCTCGGCGCGGGTTCACCTGGCAACTACAGCCCCAACCAATGTCACCGATTCGCTCGGCACTGATCCGCCCGCAATACTGGCAACGAACTCGATGGGCGGGAGGCTGCAAGGCCCCGAGATAGTCGTACCCGCGTGCTTCTGCAAATGCCCGCGCCTCATCGGCATCGAGGTCAGAAAGCCCGGGGCTGCTTGCCGTGGCTCCCAAGGCAAGTCCTTGCGTGGCCCAACTTGACCAGTAGCAGGCCCGACAGGTCGCCTCGCCTTCGGCGTTCTTGTCGAGGGTGTAAACAAATCGGTAGTGCGCTTCGCAGCCGCACTTCAGACAACGTGTCAGCCTCCAAGCGGTCGGGGAACTGAATGCCTCCAGCGGTTCAAGGCAGCCTTGCCGGAGTATCGCGGTGATGTGCGCGTCGCACCACGCAGGCTTCGTCCGGGCGCCGTAGGCGGCAAGCGCCTCGCACCCATCCCAGGCGCATTGTTTGGTCGCCACCTGTGCATCACTCGCTCAGCGATGAGGGGTCATCGAGACAGCGCAAGAAGTCGTCCTCGGTCATTACCTCAATTGTTTGCCCCTTGCTTTGGAGCGTGAACGCCTTTTGCGCTTTGCCCGTCAAGGTTGCCCCGGGTCGAAGCACGGCTGGGTTGATGTCGCCGACGACAAGGACATTGGTGCGTTTCGTAACGTTATCGTCAGCGGTTGCGCCGACGTGAGCGCAAGCGTCCCAGGCGATCTGCCGAGTCATGGACATCAGAGCGCCCGTGAACACCACGACGCGTCCATATAAGTACCCATCTGGATCGGCGTTCAAGTTGAGGTCGGCATGTGTCAGGCGGACACCTTGATGGCTCGCCGAACTGCCCTTGTAGGTGCCGCCGAACATGTGCCCGACGAGGACGTTGTAGGTGCTTGCCAGGTTTTCTACATTGACTGCTCCGGTCTTGGCCGCGAGAGCACGAACGATGCCAACCACTGCGCTCGCATCGGCAAGCGCATCGTGATGGTCCTCAATGTGCCCGCCAAGCTCTTCCAGAACGTAGGGGAGCCGATACGACGGAAGTTGCAGTGCTCGCCGCGCTAGAACCATCGTGCAGAGGAAGCGCAGATCGGGCCACTCGATCCCGTCGGACGCGCAAGCGTAACGAATCACGCCTGTGTCGAACCCGGCGTTGTGTGCGACTACCACGTCGTCGCCTATGAAGTCGGAGATTCGCGGAAGTATGTCTTTCCAACGAGGCTCGCCAGACACCATCTCGGGAGTTATCCCGTGGATCGAGATGTTGAAGGGGTCAAAGCCATCGACGCCCTCTGGCGGGCGCATAAGCCAGTGCGCCGTTTCCGTAGGCACACCGTCACGGACTCTCACCAGCCCCACAGAGCATGGTGAACCCCTGTAGGCGTTCGCCGTCTCAAAGTCGATTGCGGTGAAGTCCATCATGCTCGTCTCCCTTCTTGCTGCGGGTCAGTGGTGACCCCGCACCTGTTCGAGGCGACCCTTCGTCAACGGATGATAGCACCGACTTCCCACTTTGTCGGCCGTCCATCGTATCAGTTGCCCTGAGGAGACCACAGGTGTGCCGGTGCCACCCCGGCGGGCATGACACCTCAAGGAGAGGAACGGCATGGAGATGATTCATCCCCGGGGGCGGGGATTGGCGTGTCGAAGACGGATGCGAAGGTGGCGGTGAGGGTGCTGAGAGCTGCATCAGCCCCGGCGAAGACAGGCGACCGAAATCTCGCGAAATACATATTGTCCTCATGGTGCTCGTCGTGCTAAAGTGGTGTCATGCAAAACGCAGATCAGCGTCAGGCCAAAGTCGACCAGGCCGTCGCGAACCAGCACTTGGAGAATCTCGTCGTCAGCGAGGAGTCCAAGCGCATCGCGGACAACTATGTTGTCGGTACGGCCAGTGCCCGACAAGCGGCAGAGCAGATTCGTGCCCGCTATGGGATCAGCGTGCAGTGAGCCTGCCCGACCCCTATTTTGACCCTGCCATTGGCGACCTCCGTAACCTCTTGGGTGCGAAATCCTCCGACGAACTACGCCTCCTGGAGCCGCAGGCTGTGTTCGCGAATGAACTCGAACTGGCCGAGGTGGCGATTCCGCGCACCAACAACCTGCGCGAGTTGTGTGCCATTCACGCCCAACTGTTCAGAGGCGTGTACGACTGGGCTGGGCGAATCAGGACGGTGGACATTCGCAAGCAGCGCACCGACGCGGCGTTCTTCCTGCCAGTCGGCTACATCGACCGCGCGGCCGGGTTCGTCTTTGATGAGTTGAGGGCAACCAGGGGATTGAGGGGGCTCCCACCGTCCACGTTCGTCGAACGCCTCGCGTACTTCTATGACCAACTGAACTACATCCACCCGTTTCGCGAAGGCAATGGCCGTGCTCAACGGGTCTTCTGGCAACGCGTCGCCAACGACGTGGGCTACTTCATTGACTGGGCGAAAGTAGTCGGAGATGAGAACGACACGGCTTGCGTCACGGCCATGGAACATGACGATCGCGAACCGCTGGTCGCAATGTTCCAGCGCGTAGTCACGAAGGCTAATTAGCTGCATGTCTCGCCGGGAATCAAGCGCAAACGCGTTACTCAGGTGAGCCTCGTGGTCGCGCAATTCGTCGGTGTGTTGACGCTGAATGCGGGCTGATGAAGGCAGGACTCGACGCTACGCGTCCAAGTCTTCACTTCGCTCGCCTCAATCGCTTGTGCTCGCGGCTCCGCCGCTCAACAAGCTTCAATCGGCTCGGAAGTGAAGGCAGGACTCGACGCTACGCGTCCAAGTCTTCACTTCGCTCGCCTCAATCGCTTGTGCCCCCAGTCGGATTCGAACCGACACTGGATCGATTTTAAGTCGACTGCCTCTGCCGTTGGGCTATGGGGGCCCGGTCCTATGTTTCCACAAGTCGGTGGGCGGCGCCATCGAGGATGTCGGTTTCACGGACGATCATGAGCCGGTTGACCCGCCGCGCGACGGCGGTACAGATGAGGGCCCCCGCGACGATGACTTCGGCGCGTTGGGGCGGCAGGCTGGGGTACGCGTGACAGGTTTCGGCGACGGTCAACCTCAGCAGCCGCTCCGACAGGGCCTCGATATCCGCCACCGGCAGGACCGAGTTGTGAACCTTGGCCCGGTCGTACGTTTCGAGCCCCAGGTACATCCCCGACAGCGAGGTGGTGGTACCGGCCACACCGACCCACGTCCCCACCCCGTCGAACGCGACCGGGGACCCCGCCAACAGCCCATCGATGAACGCCCGCGCCGCGGTGGTCTCGGAGTCCAGCGGCGGATCGTGGTGCAGAAACCGTTCCCGGACCCGGACCGAGCCCATGTCGAGACTCTCCGCCGCCTCGACCCGGCCCGCAGCACTGCCCCGGATCAGTTCCGTCGAACCGCCGCCGATGTCCATCACCAGGACGGAGCCCCAGACCGGACCACCAGTCAGGGCACCCAAAAAACTCAGTTCGGCCTCTTCGGCACCAGTGATGATCTCCGGCGTCACACCCAGCCGTTCCCGGACCCCCGCAAAGAACTCCTCCCGGTTGGTGGCATCGCGAGCCGCCGAGGTGGCGACGAATCGTACCTTGTCAACACCCAATTTTGCGATCTCGGCCGCGTAGTGGCCGACGGCCGCGTACGTCCGCGTGAGCGCCGCGGGCTGCAACTGGCCGGTCGCGTCCACGCCCTCGCCGAGGCGGGTGAACGTGAGGTCCCGCGTGACCTCCGCGAGCCCCGACGGCGTGGCGTCGGCGACGAACAACCGGACCGTGTTCGTACCGCAGTCGATGACGGCGACTCTCACCGGGCCGCCCCCTCGCCCCGACAACCCCGCCGCCAGAACTCCCCGAGCGCCGCGACCACCTCGTCGCCCAGCGGGTTGACGCCCGGCCCCTTGGCCAGCGCGTGACCCGCCAGCGCGTGCAGACACTTCACCCGGTGGGGCATCCCGCCGGCCGAGCGGCCCGAGAAGGTCGGTACATCGAGTCCCAGGCGTCCGCCCAAGTCAGCGCGGTCTTGGCAGTACGACTGGTGCGCCGCGGCGTACCGCCCGGCGAGGTCAGGGTCGCTCCCCAGGCGTGCAGTCATGTCCGCCATCAGTCCGCTGCCCTCCAGCGTCGAGCAGGCCCGGACGGCGTTCGGGCAGGTCAAATAGTACGTGGTCGGGAACGGCGTACCGTCCGGCAGTCGCGGCGCGGTCATCACGACCCCCGGCTGCCCGCACGGGCAGCGCCACGCCACCGTCTGGGCCCCCCGCGGTGGCCGTCCGAGTTGCGTCTCGACCACCACCTCGTCCCCCGGATCAAGCGCCGACACCCTCACCGCGGCGTCTCGCCTTCGGGTCCGACGGTGATCGGCGCCGTGGGCTCCGTCGCGGCCTCCGGTTCGGGAGCGGGCTGGTCGGCAGTCACGAGACTCTGCCACAGCACGTCGTACCACACCGTCGGCTTGTCTGACTCCTCCGGCGTCGGCGCCGGGGCCGTACCCCCGATGACGTGCCCGGTCTCGTCGATCACCCGGTAGCCGACCTCGCCGGGCATGACCCAGCCGAGCCGGTCGCGCGCCTGGGCGCGGATGTACGCCGGATCCTGCCAGCGCAACAACTGATCCTGTAGGCGCGCGATCTCGGCCTCCTGAGCGGCGACCGCGGCCTTCGTCCCGATGATCTCCCGCTGCTGGTCGAAAAACACGCTCAGGCTGGACACGAACGTGATCGCCAAGACGGCGATGGTCACCGTGAGCGCGATGATGCGGTGGGTCGCGCCGAGGGCCAGCGTCGCGACGACCCGGCTGCGCGCCCGCGCGTGCGTCGCCGCGGCGTCCCCCGTACCCTCCGTACCTCCGGCAACGCGTCCCTCGGCGTCGGGAACGGAACGGGAAGTACGGCGCGGCTCGCGCCGCGCACCCGGCCGCGTAGACCCACGAGGGTTGTCACGGCCAGGAGCGTGGTACGGAGGATCACCCGGCATTGATCAGGCCTTGAACCGCGGGAAGGCGGCGGCACCGGCGTACGTCGCGGCGTCGTCGAGGTCCTCTTCGATGCGGAGCAACTGGTTGTACTTCGCAACGCGCTCCGAGCGGGCCGGGGCGCCGGTCTTGATCTGGCCGCAGTTCGTGGCGACGGCGAGGTCGGCAATCGTCGTGTCCTCGGTCTCACCGGAACGGTGGCTCATCATGCAGTGGAAGCCGGCGCGGTGGGCGAGTTCGACCGCGTCCAGGGTCTCGGTGAGCGAGCCGATCTGGTTGACCTTGACGAGCAGGGCGTTGCAGGCACCGAGCTCGATGCCCTTCGCGATGCGCGTCGGGTTGGTCACGAACAGGTCGTCGCCGACGATCTGGACCTTCTTGCCGAGGTCGGCCGTGATCTTCACGAAGCCGTCCCAGTCTTCCTCGTCCAGGGGATCCTCGAGGGAGACGAGCGGGTACTTGGCGACCCAGCCCTCGTACATCGTGATCATCTGGTCGGAGGTCAGCTTGTCGCCGTTCTTGAAGACGTAGAGGTTCTCGGCCTTGCTGTAGAACGCCGACGCGGCGGCATCGAGCGCGAGGGCGATATCCTGGCCGGGCTTCAGCCCGGCGGCCTTGATGGCCTCGATGATCAGATCCATCGCCTCGGCGTTCGAGTCGAGGTTGGGCGCGAACCCGCCCTCGTCGCCGAGCCCGGTCGAGAGCCCGCGCGCCTTGAGAACGGCCTTGAGGCTGTGGTAAACCCGGGCGCCCCACTCAAGGGCCTCGGCGAACGAGCCGGCGCCGATGGGGGCGATCATGAACTCCTGGACATCGACGTTCGAGTCGGCGTGCGTACCGCCGTTGAGAATGTTCATCATGGGTACGGGCAGGGTGTGCGCGTTGGGCCCGCCAACGTAGCGGTAGAGCGGCAGTTCGGCCGACTCGGCCGAGGCGGCGGCGGCAGCCAGCGACACGCCGAGGATGGCGTTAGCACCGAGTTTGGCCTTGTTATCCGTACCATCCAGGTCCAGCATCGTGAGATCGATCAGGCGCTGCTCGGACGCCTCGAAGCCCAACAGCTCGGGACCGATCTTCTCGACGACGTTCTCGACGGCCTTGAGGACACCCTTGCCGCCGTAACGGGACTTGTCACCATCGCGAAGTTCGATGGCCTCGAACGCGCCGGTGGAGGCACCGGAGGGTACGCCCGCGCGGCCCTGGGAACCGTCGTCCAGGACAACGGTCACCTCGACAGTCGGGTTGCCGCGGGAGTCGAGAATCTCGCGGGCTTCGATAAAATCAATTGTTGCCACTTTAGGCCACCTTTCGGAAAAGAACGATCGGGTACTAGCCTACCGCGAGCCGCCGACATTTCCGTCTTCCACCGGGGACACCCCATCCCGGATCTGGACGTGGTGGCGGACGACCTCGGTCATGATGAAGGTGATCACCTTCTCGGCGAACTCAGGGTCCAGTTGTGACGCTTCGGCCAAGGTGCGGAGCCGCCGGACCTGCTCGGCCTCGCGGGCCGGGTCCGCGGGCGGCAGGTCCAGCCGGGCCTTCAGCTCTCCGACCCGCTGGGTGATCTTGAACCGTTCCGCGAGCAGGTGGACGAGCGCGGCATCCAGGTTGTCGATGGAACTCCGGGCGTCGGCGAGCGCCTGTGGTACCGCGGTCATGTGGCCTCCTCGGTCGGGACGTCTCCGGCCGAGGCGCCTCACCCAAGCCTAGTGGGCGGCCTCGGCGGAGGTCCACAGCCGGTCCACGGGCAGGGCGATAAGCCGATCACTGTAGTGGTGCGCCCTGGTACCCAGGTGGAACGCCACCCCGACCCGGAAGGCCGGGCCAACCTTGTCCCGGAGCTTGGCGAGGGCGGTGAATGCGCCCTTGGCAGCGTGCGTACTCGCCTTGATCTTCATCGCCACGATCGCGCCGTCGTCTCGTTCAATGACCAAGTCGACCTCATCATCGTCGTACGTCCGCCAGTGACCGACGCCCGCGATTCCGTCCATCCAGGCGATCTCTTTCAGGATCTCGCCGACCACAAACGTCTCCGCCAGATGGCCGAACTCAGTCAGTGACGTCGGATCTGCCGATGCCAGTTTCTCTACTGACAAGCGGAGAAGTCTCGCCGCCACCCCGGTGTCCACCACATGCAGTTTCGGGCGGCCCGAACTGCGGATGCTCAGAGTTTTCCCCCAGGCGGGCAAGACACGGAGAAGGTACACCGCCTCCAGCAGGTGGGTGTAGTTCACCACCAGTTCAGATGTCAGCCGTAACTCCTGGGCCACGCGAGAGACGTTCAGCACCTGTCCGGTCTGGCCGGCCAGAGACTGCAGAACCGCTGGCAGCGCCTGCGCCTGGCGGAGCTTTTTCAAATCGGCCACATCCTTTGCCAGCGTGGCGTGGATGTAGTCGTCAAACCAGCGGCCCCGGCTCGCGGCGGACGAACGGACCAACGCGTCCGGAAAACCACCGGCGACCATGAGCTCGACGTACTGCTGCCGCGTGGTGGTCGAGGGCGTCGCGCTCACCACATCGGCGCCCACCGCGAAAAGGTCGGCCAGGAGACCAACCCGCCCGCGGTCTGAGGTTCGTCGCAGTTCGCTTTGGGCGAGGGGCAATACCTGCATCCGGTGCATTCGTCCAGTGAGCGCTTCCGCCGTCCGCGGCAGGGTGTCGTACGTCGAGGAGCCGGTCAGTACGAACTGTCCGGGCACCGACCCCGTACGGTTCAACCGGGCTTTGACAGCTGACAGCACATCCGGAGCGTGCTTGTACTCGTCGATCAACACCGGCGGACGTTGGTCAACCACCAAGGTAGGGTCCGCCAGGGCGACCGACCGCGTCGGTAGGTCATCAAGGTCGACAATCGTCCCCCCGGTCTGGTCGGCGATCTGTCGCATCAGTGTTGACTTTCCGACCGTTCGCGGACCCTCCAACAGGATCACAGGCTCCTCGCCCATACGAGTGAGGATGACGTCGAGAATCCTTCTCTGGACAAGGGAATTCTCCGTACTCATCCCGCTAACATATCATAGGAAGTCTTCATAACCTGAAATTTCGATGGGTTCCTAAACGGAATTTCGAGCACCTTCGACACGGAATTTCGAAGGGTCCGTACGCGGAAACTCGTACGGACCCGATCCGGTGAGCCCGCGACTCGAACCGGCCCCGGTCCCGCGGGCCCCGGCTCGCGCCGGCGGGGTTTTACGCAAGAATGGGGTATGCCCGAGATACTTCCTTACGTCGGACTGGCCGTGGTGGTCATTGCCGTTGTCATCGCTCTGTCGGCCGTCTCGGACCGGCTCGGTGTCGCCCCGCCGCTCATCCTGATGCTCGTGGGGGTCGGCGTCAGTCTGCTGCCGTTCATGAGCCCGGTCGAAATCGCCCCGGACTGGATCCTCGCCGTCGTCCTGCCCCCGCTGCTCTACTCGGCGGCGATCGCCATGCCGACGGTCGAGTTCCGCCGCGACCTCACGGCGGTGGGCGGCCTCGCGATCCTGCTCGTCATCGTCAGCGCGCTGGTGGTCGGGGTGATCGTCCACCTCGTCATCCCCGGGATCCCCTGGCCGATCGCCATCGCGCTGGGGGCGATCATCAGCCCGACCGACGCGGCGGCGACCCGCATCGCCAGGCGCCTCGGTGTACCCTCCCGCGTCGGCATCATCCTCGACGGCGAGTCCCTGCTGAACGACGCGACCGCCCTCGTCCTCCTGCGCACGGCCGTCGCCGCCACGGCGGCCACGGTCTCCGTGTGGGGCGTGGCGCTGGCCTTCGTCTGGGCCGCGCTCGGCGCGGTCGGGATCGGGATGGCTGTCGGCTGGGCGGGGGTACGGCTGCGCCGCCTCGTCCACGACCCCGCTCCCGCCACGGCGATCTCCATCCTGCTGCCCTTCGTGGCGTACCTCCTGAGCGAGGCCGTCGACGCCTCCGGCCTCGTCGCCGTTGTGGCCGCCGGCATCGTGGCCGCCCAGCTCGGCCCGCATCACCTCGACGCCCGCCAGCGAATCTCCGAGCGCGCCAACTGGCACACCCTGGCGTTTCTCCTTGAAGGAGCGGTTTTCCTGGTCATGGGCCTGGAGCTTGACGCCCTCATCACCGATCTGCACTCCCAGCGCGAGACGATCTGGCACGCCGTCGGGATCGCCGGGCTGGCGATCATCGCGACCCTGCTGGTCCGCGCGGCGTACATCGCCCTGCTCGTCCGCGGGACCTCCCGCCGTACCTCCCGCAAGGTCGCCCGCCGCGAGCATTTCCGGCGGGTCCGGGAGGCCGAACCGGGCCGCGAGACCGATCCGGTGATCCTCCAGCGGCACGAGGAGTTGCTGCAGCGCCGCGCCCAGCTGCGGGCACGCTTCCTTGAGGCCGACCCTTCAGCGCGGGCCCACCTGGCGACGCGGCGGGAGCGGCTCCGGCTGTCCATGAAACGGTACCTGGCCGACGTCGAGTACCTCCTCGAGCAACCCCTCGGCTGGCGGGAAGGTACGTTGCTGACGTGGGCCGGGATGCGCGGTGTCGTCACCCTCGCCGCCGCCCAGACCCTGCCGCGCTCCGCCGACCACCGCTCGCTGCTGATCCTCACGGCCTTCTTCGTCGCGGCCGGCTCGCTGGTGCTGCAGGGCGGGACGATTTCGCTTGTCATCCAGCGGCTCGGGCTCGCCGGCCAGGACGCCGCCCCCGAGGGCGAGTGGGCCCGTCTGCAAGAGGAGCTGGCGGGGGTGACCGGTCCGCCCGCGCCGGACCGGCCAGAACGTCCGGAGGGTACAGCGAGTACGGAGGGTACGCCGCCTGGTGACGCCACCTCGGACTGCCCCGACACCCGGGCGGCCCTCGCCCGGCTCCACGCCCAGCGGGAGGTCCTCCTAGAGTGGCGGGCCGCCGGAGAGTATAGCTGTCACTCTCTCATCACCGCCTTCGCGGAACTCGACGCGGAGGAGATGCGCATCCAACTGCGTCTCACCGCCGAGTGCTGAGGCTCCCTGGTCAAAGAGTGTGCTTTTGGGTACGGTAGACGACACTCAAACGCACACTCTTGTGCGGCATTTGGAGTTTCCCCTCGCGAAACGACCAAATTTCTCCTATTCTGAAACCATCAGACCACGGAGGTCATCGTGAACACTCGTACCCTCGCCCTACTGCCCCTGCTGCTCGGCCTCACCCTCGGTGGATGCGTCACCACTCCGACCCCCGACGAGCCCACGGCCGCGGACTCCACGACCACGGGCTCCCAGCCCACCCCCGCACCCGACCGGCCGACGCTCGCCGCTGAGTTCGTCGACCGGATCGACGGCTCCACGGCCACGATCCCACTGACGACGGCCGCCCTCCGCCTCCTCCGTGGCACCGACGCCGGGCTCCACCACAACACGACCCACAACGCGTACGTCAACCTGATCGAGGGGACGAAGGATGTCATCTTCGTCACCGCACCCAGCACCGAGGAGCTCGCCCTGGCCGCCGACGCCGGCATCGACCTCGAAGTCATCCCCGTCGTCAAGGATGCCCTCGTCTTCCTCGCCAACACCGCCAACCCCGTCGACTCCCTCACCAAGGCCCAGGTCAAGGACATTTACACCGGTCAGCTCACCAACTGGGCGCAGGTTGGCGGAGCGGACGCAGACATCATCGCGTACCAGCGTCCCGTGAACTCCGGTTCCCAGACCCTGTTCCTCGCCCTCGCCATGGGCGACACCACCCCCGTCGACGCCCCCACCGAACTACGTCCCGGCGGAATGGAGGGGCTGATCGACGCCGTCTCCTTGTACGACAACTCGGCCGACGCCCTCGGCTACTCCGTCTACTACTACGCCCAGGAGATGTACACCTACGACAACGTCAAACTCCTCGGCATCGACGGCGTCGCCCCGACGACGGAGTCCATCTCCGACGAAACCTACCCGTACCTCACCTACTACTACGCCGTCGTCCGCGCGGGCGAACCGGCCGGCTCCCCCGCCCGCCAGCTCATCGACTGGTTCCTGGGCTCGGAGGGTCAACAGATCGCCTCGGGTACGGGCTACGTCCCCCTCGCGCCGGGGAACATCGTACCCAGGCGCGAGGAGTACGGCTACGCCGGTTCGACGCCGGAGAACACGACCCAGTCCAACGGTACGGGCGGGCCCCAGGGCCATCGCGCCCCCATCTTGGCGAACCCCTGCACGAGTGAGGTCGACCCCCTGATCACGGACTGTTTCGTCCACAACACCGAATCGGCGGTCACGGGGGTGACAATCCCCGGCTACCCGGCGACCGAGGCGGCCGTGACGGCTTGGCTGGACGATCTCGCCCCGGTACCGACCCACTCCACCACGACTGGCACGGCCAACGCTGACTTCACCATGGCCACGCTCACGCAGTGGTCCGCCACGACGATCGCCGATATGTTCGCCATTGAACGCAAGACCATATGGCCCGTCGGCGCTGGCACCGTCATCACGCGAGACGCCGCCCTGTTTGCCCTCACGGATGGTCACCGGATCGCCCTCTCCGACCTGTTCTACGATGGGGTGAACTACATCGGATTCATCAACCGCTACCTCGTCAACCCGGACACCAACCAGGCGCTCGGCGACTGCGCTTCCGAGGAGGTCGACTCGTGCGAGATGGGCTCCGTCAGTGCGCCGTTCACTGGTCTGCCGGCCACGTACGACCTGGTCACACTCCTGCCCTGGCCCAACGCACGGTTGTCGGTCCAGTTCCCGGCCGGCAATCCCTTCCTCACCCGCTGGGATAAGTTCCTCACCAGCCTGGTGGACGACTCTTTCGTCCTGCTGAACTTGCCCGCTGACCTGTCACCGTACGGCGACGTCTGGCGGATCGATCAGACACTGGTTGGTACAACCAAGGTTGACCACGTGGTCCGGGCGGCGGGTGGACCCGATCCGGTCGACGACCTCCTGAACCAGGGTATCGACGCGTACGCCCGGGAACACCCCGACGCAATAACGATCCAGCTCACTGTCGAAGGCGGAATCGTCACCGCCAACGCCGACGACCGCGAGAGCGTCACGTTCGACTTCGCCACCGGCGCCCGGCTCACCTGACCCGGGCGGTCTCGGGCGGCGCGCCGACGTACCCCGGAATGATCAGGTCGTGGATGAGCGCCCGCCGCTCCTGCCAGGGCAGGAAGACGGACTTGGCGGCGTTGATGGTGAGGCGGCGGACATCGCCCAGCCCGTACCCGAACGTCTCGGCGAGCCGCGTGAACTCCCTGGTCATCGTCGTACGGGACATCAGGCGGTTGTCGCAGTTGACCGTCACGCGGAGCCCGGACCGGTAGAGGGTGTCGAACGGGTGATGGGCCAGATCGGGCGCCACCCCGGTCTGCAGGTTGGAGGTCGGCGCGACCTCGAGCGGGATCCGGAGCGCCGCCACCAGCTCCGCCAGCCGCCCGAACCGGGGCCGTCCCGCCACGACAGTGATGTCGTCGATCAGACGAACGCCGTGCCCGATCCGGTGGGCCCCGCAGTCGTGCAGCGCCTCCCCGATCGAGTCCAGCCCACCCTCCTCGCCGGCGTGAATGGTCACGAACATGTTCGCGGCGTGGGCCAGACGCCACGACTCGGCGAAGGCCGTGGCCGGGTGGCCCGCCTCGGGACCGGCGCAGTCGAGTCCCACGACGGAGTCGTCCCGGTACGCGATGGCCAGTTCGGCGGTCTCGGGCGTCGGCTCCGTACCCCGTAGCTCGGTCAGAAGCTGGCGCGCGATTGTGACGTGACCCGCCGCACGGGCCGCCGCCATTCCGTCGGCCAGCCCGTCCCGGACCGCCCGGACGGCGTCCTCCTGGGTCAGTCCCGCCTGGGTGTGCTGGACCGGCGCCCAGCGCGCCTCCGCGTACACGACACCGTCCGCGGCCTGGTCAAGGACAAATTCCTTCGCGACGCGGCGCAGGTCGTCGTACGTCTGCATGACGGCGAGGGTGAGGTCAAAAGTCGTGAGGTACGCCGCGAGCGAGCCCGAGTTGGCCTGGTCGAAGAACCACTGCCCGAGGGCGTCGGGCGTCGCGGCGGGCAGCTCCACCCCGGCCGGCCCAGCGAGGTCAATGATGGTCGCGGGGCGCAGCCCGCCGTCCAGATGGTCGTGCAGCGCTATCTTCGGCGACCGGCGAATCCATTCGGTGAGATCCATGACCCCATTATTCCCGCTTTTCGACGCCACGGGAAGAGCTACCTCCCGGGTACGGCGAGGACCACGCGAGAAACTCCCTTCTCGGATGAGGTGGCTTCACGCACAGTCCCCGGTCTCGTTGTCTACTACACTGAGGTAGTCATTCAGCGCCGACGCCAAAGGCGCGAGGTAGTTGCTCACAATGTCGGCCACAATCCGGGAGTCCACAGCAAAGTACTCGTGGATGACGATGTTTCTCAGCCCCCGGATCGAAGCCCATGGTTGGTCGATCATCCCCGTCACCGACTCGGGCAGCCGCGCCGCCGCCTCGCCGACCACGGCCAAGTTCCGTAGTATTGCGTCGTACGCCATACGACAAGCCGGATCGCTGTCAGCCAGATGTGGTTGGTAGTCGACAGCCCGGTTTATGGCGTCCACCATGTCCTCGATCCGCTCCCGGCTTCCTCTCACAGCGGGACCGCTTCCTTGAACGCCTGCCGGGTCACCTCCGGTCGCAGATGAGGCAGCGCGACGACATCGACGCGCATCCCCAGAACAACCGAGAACTCCTCGGCGAGTCCGGCCAGCTGCATCCACGGGTTAACATGATCTGATGTCAGGGTCACCATCACATCCACGTCGCTCTCGGCCGTGGCATCACCCCGCGCGACCGATCCGAAGATCATCGGCTCAGTGGCCTGGTACTTTTCCAACACGTCAACCAGTTGGTCACGGTGTCGTCGTACCCGTTCCATCGCTGCCGCACTCGCCTGAGTCGGTGTCATGGACCCAAGTCTAGTGCTTGACTAGGCGAACAGGACGGGAGACGACCGGGTCCTTGTCGTTGCTGTCGCGGTAATGATGGATCGTGGCACCGGTTGCCTCGGCGTACACCCTGAGATCACGGACGACCAGCGGCCAACTCGGCAGCGACTACAACTGCCTTTTTGCAGCGATTCCAACCCACCTTTTGCAGACTATCGAAACGGCACGCAGCATCCCGCCCGGCTATTACATTCCATGTTAAATTATGACTACTGGTCCGAGGTGAAGGTCTCCGTGCTAGCCAACACGGGAGGCGCCCAGCAGCGCGACGACGACGCGCGGAGCTAGTGGATTCCCGCGGACTGACGACAAGAGGAGGGTTTGAATGGAAGTTTATGATCCGGCGCAAGTCCTAGATCAACTCGCGCCGATCAGCGCAGTTCTGTACGGCGATGTCGCCGCAGCGCTAGAAGAAGCCGACAGGACCGTTGGCCCACTCATCAAACCAACCGGAGCGGTGTACATCCGGTCCCACGTGATGCGCCTATCGCTTCGAATCCGGTTGTCGGAACGGTCGCTTCCGGGGTGGGGCCTCGGCGGCAACCCGGCACTCAGCGGACAGCTACATCTGGTGCAAGCGGACAGCGGTCTTCTGCTCAAGGTACTCAAAGAGCGCCGCCGAACGTATCCGGGAGGAGTTCCGCCACCCGGTTACAACCGCACCAGGCGCGAATACTGGCGCAATGAGCCGCTTCAGCCGGTTCTCCCCGGAATGCCTCGTCTACTCCCAACCGACGGTTGGACGAATCTCCTTCTACTTTGGGACCTTGTCGACGCGATGGACATCGATCAGGGCTTCACGCTGCGGGTCGTGCATACACTTACGCCGGGCAGTTATGGTTCAAATGTGCCTATCGACCTCAGCGTACCGCTTGATGCCTCGGGTGGGCTCTGGGAGTCGCTGCAGTTCCCGGGCAGCGACGATTCCGAGGACTTCTTTGTTGACGTCGATGAGCCTGGCCAGGCGGAAGAGCTAGTCGTGTGATGACTAGTCAGGTACTCAACGGAGAACGCTTGGTTGATCTGAGAGACATTCTGGGGCTGTCGCAGAGCGCAGTCGCTGAGCGTCTCTGCGTAAACCAGGCGTCGGTCTCACTCGTTGAGCGCGGTGAGCGTCCGCTCACCGAGTCTATGGTTTCGAACCTTTCGGACGCCTTTGCCGTCCCGTACACCTTCTTCCTCGTTCCGAGCGAACTGATTGGGCCGGTCACTTTTCGAAAGAAGGCTTCAGCATCTGTCAAGGATGAAAAGCGCGTCACAAAGAAGTATCGGGAAGCCGCGCGCCTCTTCAAAACAACCTCCACAGAGTCCGGCTTCAAGACGGCCACACTGCCCCATCCCGGGGACTTCGAGCACGACGCGTCGACATTGGCCGATGAAGTGCGAGCCACCGCTGGGTTGGGCGCAGACGATCCCGTGCTCAACATGACTCGCTTACTCGAGCGGCTGGGCGTTGGTGTTATCAGCCCACTCGAGCATGCATACGTGAATGATGACCTCGATGACGTTGAGGCGAGCCAGCAAATGAAAGTTCAAACTGAGACCAGCCATGTGTCGATCAGTTGTCCACAGCTTGCGGATGGAAGGCCCTTGGTCGCCCTAGTCGCTAAGTGTTCGGGTGACCGGGCACGCTACTCGCTCGCACACGAACTGGGGCATCTCATTTACGACAGACGGCTGACGCGGCCGATTCGTGGAACGAGATCGCACGAAGAACTAGTCGCCAACAGCTTTGCCAGTGCTTTGCTCGTCCCTGACTCGGTGATGAGAAGAAATGTGTCTGAGAGCCTCACGCTGCACGGGTACCTGACGCTGAAGGCGAAGTATGGGATGTCTGTGGCAGCGCTCATTGCACGAGCTGAACGCCTAGGCCTGATCTCAAGGGACCGCGCCCGGAGTCTTCACATCCAACGATCTTCTCAAGGCTGGAGCAGGAACGAGCCAGTTGCCGTACCTCCAGAGAAGACGCTCCTTTTCCAGCAGAGCTACCGTCGGGTGTTTCCGGGTACGAGCAATGAGCAAGTGGCCCAACAAGTCGGCATAATGGAGTCTTTACTTGACGACTGGATTGACAGCCTCCCGGCATCGACCGGGCGTGGTCAGGTAGTCTCGTTATCAGCCTGGCGGCAACGATCCGTCGCATAACTCCACACCAAATGCACTGTTCACGAGGCCAGTCGGTCTCCAGCACATCTCGCGGTTACTCCCACTCGATGGTGGCGGGGGGCTTGGAGGTGACGTCGAGTACGACGCGGTTGATCTCGCGGACCTCGTTGGTGATCCGGGTGGAGATCCGTTCGAGCACGTCGTACGGCAGCCGGCCCCAGTCCGCGGTCATGGCGTCCTCGCTGGTGATGGGGCGCAGGACGATGGGGTGGCCGTACGTCCGCTCGTCGCCCTGGACGCCGACCGACCGGACATCGCCCAGCAGGACGACCGGGAACTGCCAGATGGCCCGGTCCAACCCGGCCGCCGTCAGTTCCTCGCGGGCGATGGCGTCCGCCTCGCGGAGGATCGCCAGCCGTGCCCGCGTCACCTCGCCGACCACCCGGATCGCCAGCCCCGGCCCGGGGAACGGGTGGCGCCACACCATCTCACTTGGCAATCCAAGTTGCTCGCCGACGGCGCGTACCTCGTCTTTGAACAGCGCCCGCAACGGTTCGACCAACTCGAAACTCAGGTCGTCCGGCAGGCCGCCGACGTTGTGGTGGCTCTTGATGTTGGCCGACGTACCACTGCCGGACTCGACGACATCCGGGTAGATCGTGCCCTGCACCAGGAACTTTATCCCCTTCTCACCGGCCAGTTTGCGCGCCTCGGCCTCGAAGGTCCGGATGAATTGCGTCCCGACGATCTTCCGCTTCGTCTCCGGGTCGGTGACGCCTTGGAGTTGGTCGAGGAACACGTCCACCGCGTCGACCACGATGAGTTGCGCCCCGGTCGCGGCGACGAAATCACGCTCGACCGCCTCGGGCTCGCCCTTGCGCAACAGCCCGTGGTTGACGAACACGCACGTCAACTGGTCGCCCACGGCCCGCTGGACGAGGGCCGCCGCGACCGCGGAGTCCACCCCGCCGGAGAGCGCGCACAGAACCTGGGCGTCACCCACCTGCTCCCGGATCGCGGCAATCGAGCTTTCGACCATGGCGGCGGTACGCCAGTCGTACCCCAGTCCCGCCGTCTCGTGCAGGAACCGCTCCAGCACCTCCCGGCCGTACTCCGTGTGCAACACTTCCGGGTGCCACTGGACTCCGGCCAGCCGTCGGCCGCCGTCCTCCATCGCGGCGACCTCGGCCCCGGCGGTCGCCGCGAGCGCACGGAAACCGGGTGGGGCGGTGTGGACGGAGACGCCGTGGCTCATCCAGACGGAGAACTCGTCGGGCAGGCCCGCGAGCAGCGACCCGTGGTCGTGGACGGTGAGATCCGTCCGGCCGAACTCCGACAGGTCGGTCCGGTCGACCTCGCCGCCGAGGGCCAGCGCCATGGCCTGGAAGCCGTAGCAGATCCCGAAGATCGGGATGCCTAGGTCAAACAGTTCGCGCGGTACCTGCGGCGCGCCCGGTACGTACACCGACGCCGGCCCGCCCGACAAGATGATCGCCGCGGGCTGCCGGGCCGCAATCGCGGCCACCGGGGTGGAATGGGGGATGATTTCGGAGTACACCCCCGCCTCCCGCACCCGGCGGGCGATGAGTTGCGCGTACTGCGCCCCGAAGTCAATGACAAGTACTAATTCGCGAGAAGCCACGCGTACAGTCTAGTCGAGCGCCCCAAGCGGACGAACCCGGGTACGGCCCGCCGCGACGTGAACTACCGGGCCTCCGCCGCCCGGGCGGCGTCCTCCAACTCCCGCACCGCCTGCCGCAGCGCCTGGTCGGGGTCGATGTGGTGGGCCTGGGCCCGCGCCACGACCGCGAGGATCGCCGGGCCCACCTCGGCCTCGGCGATGGGGTCATCCGCCAGCGCCACCGCCACCTTGTGCGACCGGATCCGCGCCACAGCCTTGTTGGCCCGCGCGAGGGCGGACAGCGGGTCCGGAATCCCGTCGACCGCCGAACGTCGGGCCTTCTCAGCCCGCTTACGCCGCTCCCACGACCCCCAAACGTCGTCGGGCACGGCCTCACCCGAGTAAACGTACGGGTGGCGCGCGATGAGCTTGTCCGCGACGTGCCGGGCGATCTCCGCCAGCGTGAACGCGCCCCGCTCGGTACCGATCTCGGCGTGGAAAAACACCTGCAGCAGCAGGTCGCCCAGTTCCTCGACCATCTGCTCGTCCGAGCCGTTCTCGACCGCCTCCACGACCTCGGCGGTCTCTTCGACGAGGTACGTCATGAGCGATTCGTGCGTCTGCTGCGCGTCCCACGGGCAACCGGAGCGCAACGTGCGCATCACCTCGGCGAGCCGCGCCAACTGGGCGGTCGCCGCGTCGGCACCCGTACTCGCGCCGCCAGCCGGGCTCACTGGACGGGCGGTCACTGGGGAACGGTGAATGTCATTGGCATGGCCAACGGGCCACCGGCGCTCCCGGCCGTCACCGCCGTCGACGGGGCCAGATAATCCGGCTCCCACGTCCCGTACCGCGGGTTCAGCTTGACCGTGACGGTCGCCAGGCCGGCCATGAAGGTGTTGGAGTCGAACGCACCCGACTGGGCCAGCGTGGAGACCAGCTGCCGGTCGATGTACCCCGCCATTACCGAGTGGATCCGGGGGTCGGACCACATGGCGTACACCGCCGTCCCCGGCGACATGTTCCCGTTCCACCACTGCGTCCGGTCGTCGTCGGTGACCGTGACACCCAGGGACTTGAACGCCGCCGTGATGACAGTGCCCCCGATCTCGTTCACCAGGACGAACGACCGCGTGTCCGCGATCTGGCTGTCGGCCTTGGTCTCGTCAAGGACACTAGTTAGTTCCGTCAGTCTTTGCTCGGTCAGGACCTGGCCATCGTACGTCGCGGCCACACTCCCATTCGGCGAGCAGCCCGCCATCGCCGCAACAGCCACCGCCGCCACCAAGCCCGCGATCACCCGGTTGAGTCTCATCGTTGTCCTTTCCTCCCGTTCATCCTAATGCATCACCGGCTGGCGAGGATGGTATCGCGCCGGGCGGCGTCCGCGACCACCACGGCCACTGTGGCCGACCGCCCACGACCGATCACGTCCGGAGGCTAGGTCTCCGTCGCCGTTGGCCCGTCAAACGTGAACCGGTACGCTGACCAGGAACCGGTACGCTAGTGGTATGTCAACCATGTTCGCCCCCGGCTCGCAAACCGTCCTCGACCGCGAGGAAATCCTTGAGGACGACCAGGGGCACGAACGGCTGTCCCACTACGTGTCGCGGGAGAAACTGACCGAGGCCATGGTGATGGGTACGCCGGTTGTCGCGTTGTGCGGCAAGATCTGGGTACCCTCCCGAAACCCGGAGAAGTACCCGGTGTGTCCGGAATGCAAGGAGATCTGGGACTCCATGCCCGAGAACCGGTGATTGTACGAGCACCTCCGTCATCGTCTTTGTGATGCGCTTCTGCTCATCGATGCTCGATCGTTTTTGCCTGCCGTACCCCTCGTTCTGATGCCCCCTTGCGTCAATCGGTCATAATCGGTAATATTCGGTCATGGTCAGTCAACAGGAGACTGCTGCGGGCAGCGCGCTACCCGTCACCCGGCGGTCGGTTATCCGCCGGAAACTTGCCGACTTAGGAGTGGTCCGAACCCAGGATCTCGTGGACGAGTTGGGGGTTTCCGTCGAGACGGTTCGCCGCGACATGGCGGCGCTGGAACGCGACGGCGCGCTGGAGCGGGTCCACGGCGGCGCGGTCGCCGCCGGACAGCGGCTGAGCGTTGAACCGTCTTTCCATGACCGTACCTCCGCCCAGGGTACGGGCAAAGCGCGCATCGGCCAGGCCGCCGCCCGTCTGGTCAGTGACGAGTCGACGCTGTTCCTCGACGTCGGTACCACCGCCCTCTGCGTCGCCGCCGCGATCCCCGCCTCGTTCCGCGGCCTCGTCGCCACGAACTCGCTACCCGTTGCCATCGAACTGGCGCGGTGCCCCCACGCGACCGTGCTCGTCGCCGGCGGCCGCCTCCGCTCCGACGACCTGGCCACCGCGGGCCAGTACGCAATCGGCTTGCTCGAAGATCTCCGGGTTGACTTGGCCTTCCTTGGCTCAGGTGGCGTCCATCCCACCTCCGGGCTGACCGATTTCCACCTCGATGAAATCGCGACCCGGCGGGCGATGATGCGGAACAGCGCCCGTACCTTCGTGCTCGCCGACGCGACCAAGTTCGCCCGGATCGCGCCCTACCACGTCGCCGGCTGGGACTCGTTCACAGCCCTCATCACCGACGAGGAACCACCCGCCGTCCTGCGTACGGCCGTCCAACGAGGAGGGGCCACCGTCATCGTTGCGCAGTAAAGAGTCGTGGGGAGGCGCGGCAACGCCTCCCCACGCGAATCAAACCCCCACAAGCAAGCATGCAAGGAGTGATCACTGTGGATTCTAACCCATCCCGCCCGACGTCTGCCGACGCCGACGCCGCCGCCATTGCCGAGTTCGGCTACAAACAGGAAATGCCCCGACGGCTGGGGTGGTACACCTCGTTCGCCGTCGCGTTCGGTTTCGTGTCAATCGCCACGGGCATCTTCACCACGTACGGTACCGTCCTCAACACGGCCGGCCCGCGCGGGATCTGGACCTGGGCGATCGTCACCCTGGGCCAGACCGCGGTCGCCCTGGTCTTCGGCGCCCTCGCGGCCCGGATCCCGGTCAGCGGCTACTCGTACCAATGGATCTCCCGCCTCGCCAACCCCATCCTGGGCTGGATCATGGGCTGGGTGTCGTTCATGTTCCTGGGCGTGGTGGTCGTCGCCGTCGACTACACGATCGCGTCCACGATCCTGCCGGTGTTGTTCAGCTACCAAGGTACGACGATGAACGCGTGGCTGATCACTGCCGTCGTGATCCTCCTCCAGGCGATCATGGTCGCCTGGTCGACCCGCGCCACCCAGCGGACCAACAACGTGGCCGTGACCATCCAGCTCGTCGGCATGATCCTGCTGACGGTCCTGCTCTTCATCGTGGGGATCGCCACCGGCAAGTTCCAGTGGTCCAACCTGTTCTCGACAGGTGCGATCCCGGAGGCGGGCTACTTCTCAATCGGGACGTGGACGCACGCCGGGCCGTGGGCGATGGGTTTCCTGCTCGGCGCCTTCACCATCGTCGGTTTCGAGTCGGCCGCCAACCTGGCCGAGGAGACCAAGGACCCCGCCCGGACGGTACCGCGGGCCATGTGGCAGGCCGTGCTGTCCCTCGGCGTCCTGGGCATGCTCTTCATCATCGCGGTGACGGCCAACGGTGGCAACCTGATCGAACTCGCCCAGTCCGACACCCCGATCGCCTCCGTCATCTCGAACGTGCTGGGCGGCGTGGTCGGCAAGGCGCTGCTCGTCATGGTGGTCATCTCCATCTTCTCCTGCGGTCTCACCATCTCCATGAGCGGCGCCCGGCTGGTCTGGGCCATGTCGCGCGACCGGCGGTTCCCCGGCTGGCAGGCTCTGCACCGGGTCAACAAGGGTACGGGTACGCCGCTCAACGCCATGGTCTTCATGCTGATCATCGGCGAGTTGGTCCTCGCCATCTTCTCCCTGTACTCGACCGACGCGCTGTTCTCCCTGTTCTCGGCGGCCACGCTGCTGCCGGCGCTGATCTACGCCGGTACGACGCTGCTCTACATCGTCAAGCGCAAGTCGCTCCCGCCATCCAAGGGTTTCAAGCTCGGCAAGTGGGAGATCCCCGTGCTCATCGCCGCGGCCGTCTGGCTGGTCTGGGAGCTGGCGATCTTCCGCGACGTCTCGTTCCGTGAGTGCTGGCTGTATATCCTGATTCTGCTGGCCATCGGCGGGGTGTACTTCGCGTACCTCATGATCCGCCACGGCCGCGCCGGCCTGACCATGCCCGAGATGAAGGACATCGACAAGGAACTGGACGAGGCCGATCTGGACGAGGTGGCCGTGGCCGCCGGGAGGGAGTCGGCATGACGTGGATTCTGAGTATCGACCAGGGTACGTCGGGCACGAAGGCGATGGTCGTCGGGGCTGATGACGCCATCCGGTCCGTCGTCGAGATCCCGATCCGGCCGCAGTACCGGCAAGGTGGCATCGTCGAGCAGGACCCCGCCGAGCTGCTCGACTCCGTCATGGTCGCGGCCACCCGGGCAATTGCCGAGGCGGGGGTCACCATCGACGCGGTCACCCTGACCAACCAGGGCGAGACGGTGCTCGCGTGGGACCCGGCGACGGGCGAGCCGCTCACGAGCATGCTCGTCTGGCAGGACTCCCGGGCCAGCGAGATCTGCGAGCCGCTGCGCGAGCACGCCGGCCTCATCGCTGCTCGGACGGGCCTGGTGCTCGACCCGTACTTCAGCGCCCCCAAGCTCGCCTGGCTGCGCCGCCACGCCACGACGGCGGGGGTCGTCTCGACCTCTGACGCCTGGCTCTTGCACCACCTGACGGGTGAGTACGTGACCGACGCGTCCACGGCCAGCCGGTCGCTCGTGACCAACCTGGACACGGTGACGTACGACGAGGAGCTGCTGGCCCTGTTTGGTCTCCACGGCGAAGCGATGCCGCGGATCGTGGCCAACGACGAGATCGTCGGGGAGACGAGCCGGTTCGGGCCGGCCGTACCCGTCGCCGGGGTCGTGGTGGACCAGCAGGCGGCCCTGCTCGCCGAGCGCTGCCTGACGGCGGGCGAGGCCAAGTGTACGTTCGGTACGGGGGCGTTCCTGCTGGCCAACCTCGGCGAGCACGCCACCCGGTCGACGTCGGGGCTGACCGTGTCCGTGGCCTGGCGGGTCGACGGGCGGACCTCGTACTGCTCCGACGGGCAGGTCTACACCGCCGCCTCGGCCATCCGCTGGCTGGGCGACGTCGGCCTGCTCGCCGGGCCCGAGGAACTGGACGTCCTCACCACGGACGACGCCCACGGCGCCTGGTGCGTACCGGCCATGGCGGGGCTCGCCGCGCCCTGGTGGCGCCCCGACGCCCAGGCTCTGTTCACCGGGATCAGCCTGGCGACGACTCGCGCCGATCTGGTCACCGCCGTCCTGCAGGGCCTCGCGGCCCAGGTCGCCGAACTGGGCGATCTCGTCGGGCGCGACTCGGGCCAGCCGCTCGCCCGGCTGCGCGTCGACGGCGGGCTGACCCGCAGCGCCCGGTTCATGCAGGCGGTGGCCGACATCGCCCAGCTCGAAATCGACGTCTACCCGTCCGCGCACGCCACCCCGCTGGGGGCGGTCGCGCTGGCCCGCAAGGCGCTCGACCCGGCGCGGGACCTCGCCGACACGATCGTCGCCTGGGCTCCGGAACGGACGTTCACGCCCGCCTGGAGCGCCGACCGGGCGGGTACGTTCCGCGAGCACTGGCACCGACTGGCCGACACCACTGGAGTAGAAGGAGACACAAAATGAGGTACGACGTTGTCGTCATCGGGGCCGGCCTGATCGGCTCCGCAATCGCCCGCGAACTGGCGGGCTGCCACCTCAGCGTCGGACTGGTCGATGGCCGCTCCGATGTCGGGGACGGAACGAGCAAGGCCAACACGGCGATCCTGCACACCGGCTACGACGCCTCGCCCGGGACGCTCGAGTCCCGGCTGGTCGCCGAGGGGTACCACCGGCTGGGTGAGTACGCCGCCCAGACCGGGATCCCGGTCGAGCGGACGGGCGCGCTGCTGGTGGCGTGGACCGACGAGGAACAGGCCGCCCTGCCCGGCCTGGCCGACAAGGCGCGGGCGAACGGCTACCAGGCGACGGCGATCGTCGACGCCGCCGCGGTGTACGAGGCGGCCCCCCACCTGGGACCCGGGGCCCGCGGCGGGCTCAGCGTCCCCGGTGAGTCCATCATCTGTACGTGGTCGACCACGATTGCGCTGGCCACTGACGCCGTCCAGCGGGGCGCGACCCTGCACCTCGACACCCAGGTCCAAGGGCTCACTCGGACCGGGGAGGGGTGGACGCTCGACACCACCGCCGGACCCCTGCGGACGCGGTGGCTCATCAACGCCGCCGGGCTGGGCGGGGACACACTCGATGCCCAGGCGGGGTACGACCGGTTCCACCTCCACCCCCGGCGGGGCGAACTGCTCGTGTTCGACAAGTTGGCCAGGGAAAAGGTGCCGCTCATCGTTCTGCCCGTCCCGAGCAAGCTCGGCAAGGGCGTCCTGGTCAGCCCGACGATCTACGGCAACGTGATGGTCGGGCCGACCGCCGAGGACATGACCGACCGGGCCGACACCGCGACCACGGAGGCGGGTTTCGACTTCCTGCTCGGCAAGGGCGCGGCCCTCGTACCGGATCTCATGGCCGAGGAAGTGACCGCCGCCTACGCCGGGTTGCGGGCCGCCCACGACCAGACCGACTACCTCATCGAGGCCGATGCCGACCGGACGTACCTCCTGGCGGGGTGCATCCGGTCGACGGGCCTGACCTCGTGCCTGGCGGTCGCCGCGCACGTCTCCGACCTCCTGGCCGGGGCCGGGCTGGACGTGACGCCCCGGGACGACCTCCCGGACCCGCCGCGGCTGCCCAACCTGGGCGAGGCCGGCCGGCGACCGTACCAGGACGACGCACTGATCCGGCGCGACCCGGCGTACGGCGAGGTCGTCTGTTTCTGCGAACGAGTGACGCGGGGCGAGATCCGCGACGCCTGCCAGTCGACAGTCCCGGCCCGGACCCTCGGCGGTCTGCGCCGGCGGACCCGCGCGACCAATGGCCGCTGTCAAGGGTTTTTCTGTGGCGCCGCAGTGGAAACTCTGCTCGCCAACGAAAGGAGCCAGGCATGATCACGAAAACCAAAGTTGCAATTGTCGGGGCCGGACCGTCCGGGCTGCGAGCGGCGGCTGAACTGGCGCCCGCGCTCAAGGGCGGGGTGCTGGTGCTCGACCGGGAGGCGGCCCCCGGCGGTATCCCCCGCCACTGCCACCACCCCGGCTACGGCATCCGTGACCTGCACCGGTTCATGACCGGGCCGAAGTACGCGCGCCTCCTCAGCGACCGGGCCCGGCAAGCCGGGGCCGACATTGTCACGCACGCCATGGTCACCGGTTGGACCGGGGCTGGGGCGCTCTGCGTGACATCGCCTGAGGGTCGGTACGAGGTGGCCGCGGATGCGGTCATCCTCGCCACCGGCGCCCGGGAGCGCCCACGGAGCGCCCGCCGGATCCCGGGTGACCGGCCGGCGGGGGTCTACACGACGGGCCAGTTGCAGAACCTGGTGTACCTGCACCACCGCCCGGAACGCAGCCGGGCCGTCATCGTCGGTGGCGAGCTCGTAAGCTGGTCGGCGGTCCTGACCCTGCGCCACGCCGGGTGCCGGCCCGTGCTGATGACCACACAGTACGCGGCCTCCGAGGCGTACCGTCTGTTCACCGTCGCCGGGGGCATCGGCCTGCGGGTACCCGTGGCACCCCGGACGAAGGTCGTCCGTGTCATCGGTCACGGCCGGGTCACCGGCGTCGAGGTGGAGGATCTGCAAACCGGTCAGCGCCGGGTCGTCGAGTGCGACACGGTCGTTTTCACCGGCGACTGGATTCCGGATCACGAGCTGGCCCGGTCGGCCGGGATCGCCCTCGATCCCGCCACGCTGGGGCCAAGCGTCGACACCCGGTTGCGGACGGATCGGGACGGCGTCTTCGCCATCGGCAACCTCGTCCACCCCGTCGACACCGCCGACTGTGCGGCGCTGGACGGGGCCCACGTGGCGGAGCCCGTCCTGGGTTACCTGCGGGGCGAGCGGACCTCCGGGACACCGGTCCCATTGGTGGCGGGCGACGCCTTCGCCTGGGTATCACCGACCCGGTGCGTACCCGGTGACGTCGCCCCCGCGCGCGGGTTTGTGCTCGCGTGGCCCACCGAGGTACGAAAACGACCAACCATCGTGGCCCGCCAAGGCGGCAGCGAGATCGGCCGGGTCACCACGTCGTATCCAGTCGCCCCGGGCCGGGTGTACCGCATCCCGTGGACCCTGCTCGCGGCGGTCAACCCCGCCGGTGGCACCGTGACGATCGACCTCGTTCGCTAGGGAACCTAGGCCGCTTCCCGAAATCTCGCCGTGGGGTCAGTTTGGTCGCCGGGGTACCGCCCGGACCCGACGAAACTGACCCCACGGGGACATCCGCGCCCGAGGGACTAAACTACGGTATTGACCGAGGGAGAAAAGATGCCACAGTTGCGTTCGCGTACCACCACCGAGGGCCGTCTCATGGCCGGAGCCCGGGCGCTCTGGCGGGCGACGGGCCTGCAGGAGCAGGACTTCGGCAAGCCCATCATCGCCGTCGCCAACTCGTACACCCAGTTCGTACCTGGCCACGTCCACCTTAAGGACATGGGTACCCTGGTGTGCCAGGCCATCGCGCAGGCCGGCGGGGTGGGCCGGGAGTTCAACACCATCGCCATCGATGACGGGATCGCGATGGGCCACTCGGGCATGTTGTACTCCCTGCCCTCCCGGGAACTCATCGCTGACAGCGTCGAATACATGGTGAACGCCCACCAGGCCGACGCCCTCGTCTGCATCTCCAACTGCGACAAAATCACCCCGGGCATGCTGCTCGCCGCGCTGCGCCTCAACATCCCCACGGTGTTCGTGTCCGGCGGGCCGATGGAGTCCGGTCGGACCGTCGTCCGCGCGGGCGAACCCGAGACCTCGCTCGACCTGATCGACGCGATGGTCATGGCGGTCGACGACACGGTGAGCGACGACGCCATCGACCGCATCGAACGGGCCGCCTGCCCGACCTGCGGGTCCTGCTCGGGGATGTTCACCGCCAACTCGATGAACTGCCTGGTCGAGGCACTGGGCCTCGGCCTGCCCGGCAATGGTTCTACTCTGGCCACGTCCGCCGCCCGCCGCGACCTGTTTGTCGAAGCCGGACGGCTGGTGGTCGAGTTGTGCCGGCAGTGGTACGACCACGACGACGACGCCGTACTCCCCCTCACCATCGCCACCCGCGCCGCGTTCCGCAACGCCATGACCATGGACATTGCCATGGGCGGCTCGACTAACACGGTCCTGCACCTGCTCGCGGCGGCCACCGAGGCCGGCGTCGACTTCACGCTGGCGGACATCGACGAGCTCTCCCGCCGGACCCCCTGCCTCGTCAAGGTCGCCCCCAACTCGCACCGCTACTACATGGAGGACGTCCACCGCGCCGGCGGCATCCCCGCGATCCTGGGCGAGCTTGACCGTGGCGGCCTGCTCGACCGCGACGTCCACGCCGTCCACTCCCCCGACCTCGACACCTGGCTCGCCCGCTGGGACATCCGGTCAGGCAAAACGTCGTACCTGGTCACTGACCTGTTCCACGCCGCACCCGGCCGCGAACGGACCATTGCCCCCTTCTCCTCCACCGCCCGGTGGGAGACCCTGGACACCGACGCCACGGCGGGCTGCATCCGCGATGCCGCCCACGCGTACACCGCTGACGGCGGCCTCGCCATCCTCCGCGGCAACCTCGCCCCGGACGGCTGCGTAGTGAAGACCGCCGGCGTCCCCGAGTCGCAGTGGACCTTCACCGGGCCCGCGCAGGTCACCGAGTCGCAGGAGGCGGCCGTCGAGGCCATTCTCAGCGGCCGGATCCAGCCGGGTGACGTGGTGGTGGTACGGTACGAGGGCCCGCGGGGCGGGCCCGGTATGCAGGAGATGCTCTACCCGACGAGCTACCTGAAGGGGACGGGACTCGGGCCCCAGTGCGCCCTCATCACCGACGGGCGCTTCTCCGGCGGCTCCTCCGGCCTGTGCCTCGGCCACGTCTCGCCCGAGGCGGCGGCGGGCGGGGTCATCGGGCTCATCCACGACGGCGATCTCATCGCAATTTCGATCCCGGAGCGCAGTCTCAGCCTCCTCGTCCCCGACGCCGAACTGGAGCGGCGCCGCGCCGAGCAGGACGCGGCGGGCTGGGTGCCGAAGGAGCGGGTACGCCCGGTCTCCAACGCCCTCAAGGTCTACGCCTCGCTCGCCCAGTCCGCCGACTGCGGCGGGGCACGCAAGACGTTGTGACAAGTACGGCGACCAGAACGGCTCGCCACCCCCCGCGCGTACGACCGGGGAGGCAATTAGGCCGCTGTACCAAGTGGCTACCCGCTTGGTACAGCGGGGCGCGAAGCGCTACGACTGCAGCTTGGCGATGATCACCAGGTTGTCGACGGCGAGACCGCCGTGGGGGTTGAGCAGACAGGTGACGAGGACCAGTCGCCCGGGATCGTTGGTCCACAGTTCGTCGTGGGTACCCAGGTTGTCGTCTTTGTCGCTCTTGCTAATGATGCTGGCGGACTCGAACACGTAGGTCCGGTGGTTCACCGTGATCAGGTCACCCGGTTTGAGCGCGACCTGGCCGCCCGACTGCAGGATGTTGCCCGGGGCCTTCCCGCCCTGGATCGCGTGGGTGACCAGGTACACCGTCCCCGTCTCCGCTTTGTCCAGGCTCACGCCCATGTTGCGGACCCAGAACACGTTCTTAAAGTTGGACGGGTTCATCGACCCGTTGACGGCGTTGATCGACCCCAGCGCGACCTGGAGATCAAGCGTCGGGACGATGAAGCCCTCGCCACCGTCGTCGTCGACCTGCCCAGCCGCTTTCATGAACTCCGGGGACAACGCCGACTCGTCCTCGGGGACGACGATGTTCCCCTCCAGATCACGCGGTGCGTTGACCAAGCCACCCGGCGTACTGCCCCCGAAGGGCCAGGGCCACCAGCCCGCCGACCCGCCGATACCGTACACGCCGCCGACGATCAGAACCGCCGCCAGGACGGTGATCAGAATCCCGCCGACCCGCTTCTTCTTCTTCGGCGCCTCCTCCGCGCGTTGCGGCCCGGGCGTCAGTTGGTCGTCGGTTGTGTGGATATCAGACATGTCCCGCCTCCTCGTCAAGCTGCCATTTTACCACTCCGCGAGCGCGGCTGCCGCCTTCGAGCGGCAGTGCTCTCACAGGGGTCCGAGGTCTCCCAGCGTACCCAGCCGGTAGACGTCCGCGTACTCCCTTGTCAGGTCCTCGGGGCGGCTCTCGCCGGTGAAGACCACCGCCGCGTCCATCCCGGCGTCGAGGGCCATCCGGATGTCGGTCGCGAGCCGGTCGCCCGTCATCAGGCAACGGTCGAGCGGGATGTCGAGCCCCGCGAGGCCGGCCTCAAGCAGCAACGGCGACGGCTTGCCCATCGACGCGGCACACGTCACCTGCGTACACGCCTCGATCGCCGCCGTGATCGACGCGCAGTCCGGCTCGCCGCGCCCGCCCGGGAAGGGGCAGAAACGGTCCGGGTTGGTCTGGATCAGGATCGCCCGCTTGTGGTACCACAGGGCGTCGAAGGCGATCTGGAGCTTACGGTACGCGAACGTCCGGTCGTACGACGCAATGACAATGTCGATCTCACTGGGGTCCTCGCTGAGGGTGAAACCGGCCGCCCGCAGGGCGTCGATGAGCGGGGCCTCGGCGATGGGGTAGAGGACGGCGCCCGGGTGGTGGGTCTGAAGCCACCAGACCGTTGTCGCGATGGTCGTCGTGATGTCGGCGACCGGGGTCGGGATGCCCAGACGGGTGAGCTTGTCCGCGTACTGTGCCGGGCTCTTCGTCGGGTTGTTCGACAGGAAGCGGACGACCGCGCCACGGTCCCGGAGGGTCCGGATGACGCGCTCCGCGCCGGGCAGGAGGCCGTCGCCCAGGTACACCGTACCGTCAAGATCGAAGAGGTACGCGTC
>JAIRVA010000270.1 GCA_031254155.1 Propionibacteriaceae bacterium | reverse complement strand
GCCGCCACACACGGGAACACCGGCACCCCGTTCGCCGCCAGGAACGGACCCGCTTTTCGTACTGGTAGCCGCTGCGCCGCCACCACCACCTCGACCCGCGCTTCGACTAGTGTCGTCATACGGCCGACACCTGGCCCGCCAACGGGGGTACCTGCACCGTCCGGGCTGGGGTTTTCGGCTGGCGGGTGTTCGCCAGGGCCGTCCGGTCCAACCCCGGCGGGTCCCCGCCACCCACCTGGATGGTGTCCAACGCGTTCAACACCGACAACGCCGTCGCCCGGACCCGCTCACCGGTCGCCTGCACCACCTCCACCGGTGTCCGCCCCTTGACCGTCGTCGCCCACCCCGACACGTACGGCACCGTGTACGAATCGGTCGGCATACCGTGGGCCGCGCCGATCATCATCGCCACCGACTCGGCCTCCACCTCCCCGATCCCCCGGTGCCCCCACGACTCCGCATCCGCCGGATCATGCATCCGCACGTGCGCCAACTCGTGCGCCAGTGTTTTCACCTGCGCCGCGTCATCCATGTCCACACGCACCCTCACCGTCCGGTCGGTGTAATCCGTGACCCCGTTCGCACCCCCGATCTCACCCGCCGACGCGACCCGGCCCACGGTGAACCCCTCCGACTCCACCAGCCGGGCCAACCCGTCCCACAACCCGGCCGGGGCCTGGCCCTCCAACAGGGCCGGGCCAGGCCGTAGCGGCACCGGGTCACCCGTCGTCTGGCACACATCCCACACGTACGCCGGTTTCACATTCACCACCCGGCTCCGTACCACCTCCCCCGGCCCCGCCACCTCCCGGAACCCCAACTTGCGCCATGACAACGCCTCATCCGGCGTGTTCGAGGCAAACCGGGCCGTCACCGGAGCCTGAATCACATACCCCTTCTGCCCCTTCGCCACCGACCGGCCCAACGACTCCCACTGCCGGAACCCCGCCACGTACGACGGCCACGGCTCGCTGACCGATCCCGTCTCGAACCGCTCCACATGCTGTGCGTAAATCAACAACGTGTTCGAAAACGACCGGGACCGGAACCGGGCCGCGAACGTCACCGCCCGCACCCAGTCCTCACCCGACACCAGACCCCCCACCGCCGTCGCCAACCGCTCATGCAAAGCCACCAACTTCGCCTCACGCTCACCACGCCAATCCGGGCTCGATACCATCAGGTGCTCCTTTCCTTTGGGAATGACCAGACACCTGACAGGTGTGAGAAGGTTCCCGAAGGAGATTTGCGCGCCGCGCCTTCTGTGATGCGGCAAACGTCCGGAATGTCAGTCGGCTGCGAGATAATGATCTAGTGGTCTGGTGCCTACTTTCCAGCCGGTGTCAGACCGAGTCGTAAGTTCGTCGTTTGCCTGGCCAAGGAAGGAGGCGCTGACGTATGACAGGCAGCGTGTCGCCTGTGGAGCCCCTTGATGCCTTCAAGATTCACCGCGATCTGATTGAGGACTACCGCCAGTTCACCGAGGGTTTCGTGGAGATCAGAGACCAGCGACTGGCTGAGTCGGTACGGGACCAGTCTGATCAGGGTGCCCAATGGCCCGATCCATGGCTGTCGCTCAACCCCACTTTCGCCGGTGGTGGCACGGTTGACGACTTAGCGGCGAAAGGGGCGCTTCTGCCGGAAACAGCCGCCTTGTTCCGGTTGGGTGACAGGCCGCTCGCTCTCTATCAGCACCAGGTTGACGCCATCACGACGGCCTCAGGGTCGGAGTCCTACGTGCTGACGACCGGCACCGGCTCGGGAAAGTCACTGGCGTACATCATTCCCATCGTTGACTATGTCCTCCGTTACCGGCATCTCGTGGGCATCAAGGCGATCATCGTTTACCCGATGAATGCTCTGGCAAACAGTCAGGTTCAAGAGCTTGAAAAGTTCCTCGGCAAGAGCAATGACGAAGGTGGGGGTGTTACCTACAAGCGTTACACAGGGCAAGAGCAAGACGATGAACGCGAACGTATCCTGGACCGCCCGCCGGACATTCTGCTCACTAACTACGTCATGCTGGAACTGCTGCTGACCCGGCCCAACGAGCGGGCCAAACTGTTCGGCGCGACGAGTCATCTACGGTTCTTGGTACTTGACGAGTTGCACACATACAGAGGCCGTCAGGGTGCCGATGTGGCGATGTTAGTTCGCCGCGTCAGGGAGGCTGCTCATGCCAAGAGTGACCTTCTGTACGTCGGCACGTCGGCGACAATGTCGACTGCGGAGACGGCGGCGGAGCAACGTGTCGAGGTCGCCCATGTCGCCTCTCAGGTGTTTGGCACATTAGTTCGCCCGGAGAATGTCATCTCGGAGACTCTCATCCGGGCCACTAAGACGAGCAACGACTCTGACCTTGGTCTGTACGTCGATGCTCGGGGAACGGCCGAAGCCAACGATCCAAGGCTGTCTTCCGGATACGCAACTCTGGCCGGTGATCCGCTGGCCGCGTGGATCGAGAACAAGTTCGGCTTGGCCGATGAGCCCGGTTCGGGCATCTTGGTACGCGGTGCGCCGACGACAGTCAAGAAGGCCAGCGAAGACCTCGCCAAGCAGACTGGCCGTCCCCCCGAGGCGTGCCGGATTGCGATTCAGCAGACCTTGTTGGCTGGGGCGAGGTCCAACAGTCCCGTTTCGCAGCGACCACTGTTCGCATTCCGGCTGCACCAATTCATTTCCAAGGGCGCTTCAGTTTACGTGACGCTGGAGCCAGAAGTCAGTCGTGCCATTGAGCACGCCTTCCAGATGGTCCTCCCCGGCCCGCCTGGTAATGCCGCCGCTGAAAGACGCTTGTATCCATTGGCCTTTTGCCGCGACTGTGGCCAGGAGTACCTGATGGTACGCCACGACCAGCAACGCCGTGCTTTCGTCGCCCGTACGAGGATGCAGATCAGCGATGAACAAGACGGGTACCTTTTCGTCGACTCCGCTGACCCGTGGCCGAATGACCCCATCGATCGGCTACCCGACGTGTGGACGGAGACCTCGGCGAGTGGCGCGTTGCGCGTAATCCCTTCCCGGAAGGACCGGGTACCGCAAGCCGTCGTGCTCAACCAGATGGGCGAGCTTCTAGAGCCCGACGATTTTCCGGCGAACCCTCGCCGGGTCGAAGCCGCCTGGATACCGAAAGGTCTGCTGTTCTGCCTCCGCTGCGGCACCACGTACCACCAAGCCCGCGCGCTCGAAGCGTCCAAGGTAGTTGCCCTCGACCAAGAGGGACGGTCCAGCGCCATGACAGTGTTGAGCCTGAGCATCATGAAATCTTTGGAGCAGTTCCAGGGCCTGCCCAAAGACGTCAAAAAGCTGCTGACGTTCGTGGACAACCGCCAGGACGCCAGTCTCCAGGCAGGGCATGTCAACGACTTTGTGCTCGTCGGACAGCTTCGAGCCGCCATCTATGCCGCCTCCGTCAGCGCCGGCAGCGACGGGCTCGACCCGCTGGAGTACGCCCAAACACTGCCCAAGTACCTCGGCCTCGACCCAGTCCACTACGCCCAGAACCCGCACTCGTTCGACCTCCACCCAGCCAAACGAGCCTTGGCGAAAGTGGTCGAGTACCGCGCCCTCCAAGACCTCCGTCGCGGCTGGCGGATCACACTGCCCAACTTAGAGCAGACCGGGCTGGCCAAGATTGCCTATCCGACCGCATCGGCGTTGTGCGATCACGAACAGTCGTGGGGTGAGGCTCACCCGCTACTCCGAGCCGCTGACCCGGAGAAACGCAAAGAAATTGTGACTGTCCTCCTCGACGAGTTCCGCCGAGTTTTAGCTATCGACACCGACTTGTTTGGCCAAGACCACGTCGATCAGCTTCAGCGACTCAGCCGCGAACATCTCAACGGGGTTTGGACCGTTGAAGAGGGCGAACCTGCCCCCGATGTCGGTTACGCGACTCTCGGCGCACCCCAGGCGGGTTCGTCACGGAGCGTACTGTCGATCTCGCGCCTGTCTCTACTGGGACGCTGGCTGTCTCGTCAGTTCGATCCGAAACCCGATGGCCACGAAATTGAAGCCATCCAAGAGTCACTGGTGCGCGTCCTCACCCACAACGGCATTCTTCGCCAGGACACTGCTCGCGGCGAGACCGGCCACCGTCTCAAACTCCACCAAATCAGAGTGTTCCCAGGGGAGGGCAGGTACGGCGCGCCCGACCCGCTGCGGCGTACTAACGACCGCGAGTCTGGTACCCGTGTGGTCGAGTATTTCCAGAATCTCTATCTTCACGCGGGGAGCGAGTTGGCCACGATCCAAGCCCGCGAGCACACCGCCCAAGTCCGGGCTGACGACAGGGAACGCCGCGAACAGCAGTTCCGTACGGGGGAACTGAAACTGCTCTACTGTTCACCCACGATGGAGTTGGGCGTGGACATTGCCTCCCTCAACACTGTCGCCATGCGCAACGTGCCACCGACTCCGGCGAACTACGCCCAGCGCTCCGGCAGGGCAGGTCGCTCAGGCCAGCCCGCGCTTGTTGTCACCTACTGCGCGAACGGTAACGCGCACGACTCCTACTATTTCGAACGATCCGACCAGATGGTTGCCGGTAGAGTACTCCCACCCCGCATCGACCTGGCTAACGAAGACTTGGTACGATCCCATCTCCACTCGATCTGGCTCGCAGCAAGCGGTGTCGGCCTTGGCAAGTCGATGATGAACGTCCTAGCCATCCCGACCGAAGGCGATGACTATCCGATCCAGCCTGAAGTCAGCGTCAAGTTCACCGACCCGGCACTGCCTGCCAGAGCAGCCGAAACCGCCCACGCTGTCCTTGATCCGATGGCCAACGACCTCGAAGGTGCCCCGTGGTGGTCCGCTACGTGGGTCGACGCGGTGATCGGTGACGCCCCGACTGCCTTCGACAAGGCGTGCGAACGCTGGCGAATGCTCGACCAGGCCACCAGGGGCGAGATGGACATCGCCTCGAAGATGATGCAGGACACCTCCTTGAACAAGCGGGACCGACAGAACGCGGAGGCCCGCATGATGGAAGCCCGCCGCCAGCGCGACCTATTGCTCAACGACGCGGATGACTCCCACAGCGGTGGTGATTTCTACCCGTACCGCTACTTCGCCTCGGAAGGTTTCCTTCCCGGATACTCTTTTCCGCGTTTACCGTTGGCCGCATACATCCCTGGTCGGCAGAACAAGGAGGCGACGTGGCTGCAACGTCCACGGTTCCTGGCGTTGCGTGAGTTCGGTCCCGGAGCGTTCATCTACCACGAGGGTGCCCGCTATAAGGTCGTTCGCATCAATCTGCCCCGTCCTGGCGGGAAAACCGCCAACCAGGACAGCAACGTGACTCTGCGGCAAGTCCGAGTATGCGAAGCCTGCGGTTACCACCACGACCGCGAGATCGGCGTGGACCTCTGCGAAAGCTGTGGTGCCATGCTCGGCGATCCGATAACAAACCTTTTACCCATGCAAATGGTCATCACCCGTCGTCGTGACCGCATCGGAGCCGACGAGGAAGAGCGCCAACGGGCCGGGTTTGCCATCGAGACCTCATATCGTTTCACTAGCCGGGGAAACCGGCCCGCCAGTCTCTTGGCCGAAGTTGCCGATGCTGATGGACCGATCACCACCATCCAGTACGGGGATGCCGCCGAACTCCGGTCCATCAACCGTGGCCAGCGTCGCCGCGCGGCGGGCACTGAGGGCTTCTGGCTCGACACCGTACGCGGTGAATGGCTCACTGATAGACGTGCTGCCGAAATGGACACTGGCCAAGACGATGATGACGCTCGCCAAGCTGAAGATGTCTCTCGTAAGCAGCGTGTGATCCCATTCGTGGAAGACCGGCGCAACATCGTCATCATGCGCTGGTCCGAGCCGGTCACCGCTGACGTGGCTGTGACGCTGATGTACGCCATCGAGCGGGGCATCGAGACCGTTTACCAACTCGAAGACTCCGAACTCACCACCGAACTGCTGCCGGACGCCGACGGGCAAGGTCGCTTCATGATCGTCGAAGCTGCCGAGGGCGGAGCCGGTGTGCTCCGCCGCGTCCAGAGCGAAGCCGACGCTATGCGCAAGGTCGCCCGACTCGCGTTGGAGATCGTCCACGTTGATCCTGCCACCGGTCGGGACAAGCCCGATGCGTGCGTACGCGGCTGTTACCGCTGCCTGCTCACCTATGGAAACCAGAGCAGCCACGAGCAAATCGACCGGCGGCGCGCGATTCCCACCCTGCTCCGACTCCTGGGTTCGACTACCTCGCCCGAACCGACAGGTCAAGACCAACCATCCACACCACCGCCCGCGCAGGCTGTGCCTCTGCCAGCTACGGCCAACCCCATCGAGCGAGCGATGGCTTACTTGGTCGCGCACGGGCTGAATCAACCGGCGAGCCTGGGAAGCCTGGTGGAGGGCGTCGCGGTTGATCTTGTCTATCCCCAGGCGAGGGCAGTCGTCGTCTTCGTGGATTATGATCGCGAGCCGATAGTCGACCTTGACCCACTGACGTTCAACGGATGGCAAGTCATGACCTGGCGCTCCAATGATCCTTTCGAGGAACTTGTCGCCGCCCACCCCAGCGTTTTTGGATGTGTTGCCTAATGCCTAGTTTCAATGTCGGTACTCTTGTTACCGCCCGAGGCCGCGACTGGGTCGTCCTTCCTGAGAGCCGCGATGACTTCCTGGTACTTCGTCCTTTGGCCGGTGGTGGCCTGGACGTGGCAGGGGTTCTTCCCTATGTCGAACGGGTGACCGTCGCCACCTTCCCCGCGCCCTCCCCCGATGACTTGGGTGACTACCATTCCGCTGGTTTGCTCCGGGACGCGCTCCGCATCGGTTTCCGGTCTACTGGCGGACCTTTCCGCTCGCTGGCCTCACTCAACGTCGATCCGCGTCCCTACCAGTATGTACCGCTGCTGATGGCGCTGCGCCAAGAGACAGTCCGACTGCTCATCGCCGACGACGTTGGCATCGGCAAGACGATCGAAGCCGGGCTCGTCGCCAGCGAACTACTGGCGCAGGGCAGTGCTGAGCGCCTCGCTGTCCTGTGTCCGCCGTCTCTGGCTGAACAATGGCAGGCTGAGCTGAGAGAGAAGTTCGGCCTCGACGCTGAGTTGGTGCTCAGTTCGACTGTCAACCGACTGCAACGCGGCTTGCGGTACGGCGAGTCAGTCTTTGAGCGTTATCCCGTCACCATCGTGTCCACTGATTTCATCAAAGCCGATCGCCGTCGGGACGACTTCCTGCGTGCTGCTCCCGACCTCGTCATCGTTGATGAAGCCCACACTTGCGTGGTTGACGACGGCGGAGCCGGAAGTCGCGCCCGCACTCAGCGTTATCGCCTTTTGGAGGAACTCGCCGAGAAACCGCAAACCCACCTGGTCTTGGTCACCGCCACGCCACACTCCGGCAATGAAGGAGCCTTCCGGAACCTGCTCGGTTTGCTAGATGTCCGCTTGAAGACTGTCGACCTGGCTTCAGATTCGGGACGGGTGGGCCTCGCCCGCCACCTTGTGCAGCGCCGTCGTGGAGACATTCGACAGTACCTCGGTACGGACACCCACTTTCCCGAAGACCGGCAAACTCGGGAAGCTCCCTACCGGCTTTCGCCCCGGTATGCCGATTTGTTACGTGACGTGTTCGCGTACGCCCAAGGCCAAGTCACCGACAAAACCGGTACCCACGCTCAACAGCGGATGCGGTGGTGGTCAGCGTTGAGCTTGCTCCGGTCGGTTGCCTCATCCCCGGCGGCAGCCGCCGAGACCATGCACACCCGAGCCAACACCAGTGCTGCCGACACCGCCCAAGCCGTTGATGAGATCGGGCGCGAAGCCGTCTTCGACCTGATAGACGACACCAACACCGAGGGTGACGACGCCGCACCAGGAGCAATGCCTGTCGATATCACCAGGCAACATCCCCTCCTCGACTTGGCGGTGCGAGCAGAACAGCTCGCCATCGACGACGACACCAAGCTCACCAAACTGGTCGCCGAGATCAAGATGCTGCTGAAAGATGGGTTCTCGCCTATCGTGTTCTGCCGGTTCATCCCGACGGCTAAGTACGTCGCCGAGCGCCTCCGAGCCGTTTTCCCCAAAACGCCTATCGAAGTGGTGACCGGCGAACTCGCGCCCGAGGATCGCGCCACTCGGGTCGCCAATCTCGTTGAAAACAGGCCCGACGACCGCCACATCCTGGTCGCCACCGACTGTCTCTCTGAGGGCGTGAACTTACAAGACGGCTTCCAAGCCGTTGTTCACTACGACCTGGCATGGAACCCGACTCGTCACGAGCAACGCGAAGGGCGGGTTGACCGTTTTGGACAGGTCGCTAACACTGTCCGAGCCGTCACCATCTACGGTGAAGACACCGGCATTGACGGCATCGTCATGGACGTGCTGATCCGCAAGCACACGCAAATACGCAAGGACCTCGGTATCAGCGTCCCCGTCCCCAACGAAGCCAACGAGCGCGTCCTCGCCGCCCTCATGGAGGGCCTGATGTTGCGCGGACAACCCGCTGCCCAGCCCACGCTGGACGACGAGCTGTTCGCCATCGCTGACCAGTGGTCCTCGGCCGCCGAACAAGAAACCCGGTCTCGTACCCGTTACGCCCAAGCCGCGATCCACCCCGACGAGGTGGCGCTGGAAGTCGGGGAAGCCCGCTCCCGGATGGGCGGCTCCGACGATGTGGCGGGTTTCGTACGTAGTTCCCTCAAAGCCGTCGACGCCGACTTCACATCATCGGGCGGCGACTTGCTGCTCAACGTCAGTTCACTACCAATCGGCCTCAGAGACACCTTGCAGAGCAGCGGCACGCTCCGCTGGGTGCCCGATCTGCCCGCGCCCCACGGCGCGGCAACCATGCTTCGCACCGACAAGCGCGTCGGAGCCTTGGCTCAGTTCGTCCTTGACGGAGCGCTGGACGCCAACTTACAAGACGGTTGGCGACCGGCCAGGCGCGCTGGGGTCATCACAACCAAGGCTGTGGACATGATGACCACTCTTCTCATCGTCCGTTTCCGCATTCACCTGACCTTGCCCGGACGAGGCGGGTTGAAAGCACAAGTGGCGGAAGAGGCCAGAGCGATCGCTTTCACCGGTACGCCGAAAGCCCCGGTCTGGCTCCCACCCGAGCAAGTGGAAAAGCTGTTGGCGGCAGTACCATCCGCGAACGTCCCTCCAGACCGTGTGCGCGGCCTCATGGCCAACGTCCTTGCCTCGCTACAAGCCAACGCTTCCAGCCTGTTGGACGACAAAGCCCGTGTGGTCGCGGATGAGCTGAGGCAATCTCACACCCGAGTCAGGCAGTCAGCCCGAGGCCGGGACTCCGCTGGTGCCATGACCGTACGCGGGCTCGAAGTCGCACCACAGTTGCCAGTGGACATCCTTGGAACCTTCGTCTATCTGCCTCCGACAGAGGTCTCGACGACTTCCTTCCCCAGCCAGCCAGGCGGTGACCTGTGAGCGCCACCCAAGCCATCCGCATCGAGGGCGGCATCGTCCCCGCCAGCCTCCTTCAGCTGCTCCGCGGCGGCACACTCGGTTCAGACGAGTCTCGCAGCCCCGAGTCCTACCACATCGTCGGACGTCAAACTGTGCCCGACGCCGTCAACCGCGCGTGGTCCTACCTGGTCGGCGCCTGGGAAGCGTGGACAGACGCCCAGGCCAGAGAAGGCGGCATGGAGTCCACCAGCGCCGCGCTCGCTCGCGAACGCTGGCTTCTACCCCTTTTCCAAGAACTGGGCTACGGCAGGCTCACATCCAGCCAGGGCGTGGTCATTGAGGACGACCAGCGCTACCCGGTCTCCCACGAGTGGAACAACATCCCCATTCACCTAGTCGGCCCCGGCGTGAAACTCGACAAACGTAACCCCGGAGTCCAAGGTGCTGCTCGGGCTCCACAAGCCATGGTTCAAGAACTCCTCAACCGCGACGAGACACGGCTGTGGGCGCTGTTGTCTAACGGGTTGAGGCTCCGCCTGCTACGCGACTCGACAGCCTTGGCTGGGTCGGCCTATGTCGAGTTCGACCTCCAAGCGATCTTCAGCGGTGAGTTGTTCAGCGAGTTCATGATGTTGTGGCAGCTCTGTCACGAGTCCCGTCTCGAACCCCGACCTGGCTCTGAAGGCGAGCCTGTTTCCACCCGATGCTGGCTGGAGCAATGGCGAGAAGACTCCATCGAGACAGGAACGCGTGCTCTCGACCAACTTCGTGGCGGTGTCGAACGCGCCCTTGAGCATCTCGGGAGTGGTTTTCTCGCCCACCAGGCCAACGGGAGCCTCCGTCAAGCACTCAGCAATGGCAGCCTCACCGCCACCACCTACCACCGTCACCTACTTCGCCTGGTCTATCGGCTACTGTTCCTGTTCGTCGCCGAGGACCGCGACGTACTGCTCGATCCATCGGCTCCCCAGTTGGCGAGGGAACGCTACGACAGCTACTTTTCCACCCGTCGGCTCCGCCAACAGGCCCAGTCTCGACACGGTTCCGTCGCCTACGGAGACCTTTGGCAAGCTCAAGTGATCGTGTTAAAGGCTCTCGGCGGCAACGGCCAGCCCGAACTCGCGCTACCCGCCTTGGGCGGTCTGTTCGATTCCGAAACCGAGGCTGCCGATCCCTTCCGCGACGCCAGTCTTGGCAATGATGCACTACTGGCCGCTGTCCGTGATCTCGGCTGGTTCCAGTCCGGCCAACGTCTCCAAGCCGTCGACTACCGCAACCTTGGGGCCGAGGAACTCGGCAGTGTCTATGAGTCCCTCCTCGAACTCGTGCCCCAGGTCATGGTCGATGACCGTCACTACCGACTCGTTGCAGTCAGCGGCAACGAACGCAAGACCACCGGCTCCTACTACACGCCATCGTCTCTGGTCTCGGCACTGCTCGACACCGCCCTCGATCCGGTCATTGAGCAGGCCGTCAGGACTTCCCGAAGCGATTCGGCAGAAGCCGAACGCCGCTTGTTAAACCTGACGATTTGCGACCCGGCCTGCGGTTCCGGGCATTTCCTAGTGGCCGGAGCCCGCCGCCTCGCCCGCCGACTCGCTGCGATTCGGTCCGGTGAAGACGAGCCAACCCCCGACGCCGTACGCCATGCGCTCCGCGACGTGATCGGACGCTGCGTCTACGGGGTAGACCTCAACCCGCTCGCGGCGGAACTAGCCAAAGTCTCCCTCTGGCTGGAAGCCACCGAACCGGGCAAACCCCTCGGCTTCCTCGACTCCCGTGTCCGGGTCGGCAACGCATTGCTCGGCGCGACCCCAGCCCTCCTGAGTGCTGGGTTACCAGATGGCGCTTTCTCTGTCCTAGAAGGTGACGACAAAGCCACCGCTTCAGCGGCCAAAAAACGCAACGCCGGAGAACGTGGCGGGCAAGACGAGCTTTTCGTACTGGAAACCACAACGTCGTCACTCGTCAGACTGCACCAAGAGCTACTTGGCACGCCGGACAACGTGTCCGCTGTTCGTACTCAAGCCCGCAAATGGCGGCAGTTCGAGCGATCCGAAGAGTATCAAGGCCAAAAGCTTCGCGCCGACGCCTGGATGTCCGCGTTCGTCTGGCATAAGCGAACAGACGAGAACAGCGTACCCGTGCCGACATCGGCGACGATCCGGCACATCGAGGCGACCCCGTTCGCGGACAACTTGGCCGTCTACCGCCAGGAGGTCGCCGCCATCACCGCCCAATACCACTTCTTCCACTGGCACATCGAGTTCCCCGAAGTCTTCGACAGACCCGGCCAGGACAAAAGTCCCGAGGGATGGACCGGCGGTTTTGATGTCATGATCGGCAACCCACCCTGGGAACGGGTCAAGCTCCAGGAACAAGAGTTTTTCGCGGCCAGAGACGGCGACATCGCGAACGCGCCCAACAAGGCCGCCCGAAGCAAGCTGATCGCCAAACTGCAACACAGCGAGTCCCTGGCCGACCAGCAACTCTACGTTGAATTCATCGCCTCCCGCCGCCAAGCCGAAGGCGAGTCCGTCTTCCTGCACCATTCGGGACGTTACCCGCTCGCTGGGCGCGGGGACGTGAACACCTACGCCGTGTTCGCCGAACTGTTCAGCACCCTCGTCGCCCCCACCGGCCAGGCTGGCGTTATCGTGCCCACCGGCATTGCCACCGACGCCACCACCCAGTACTACTTCAAAGACCTCGTCACCCATCAGCGCATTCGATGCCTGTACGACTTCGAGAACGCGGCTCCCATCTTCGGCGGAGTACACCGATCATTTAAGTTCTGTTTGCTGACCACGACTGGACGCAGAACGCAGCTCGCCCAACCTAAGTTCGCCTTCTTCCTCCATGACGCGCGCGACATCGAGGCCACCTCCTTCACGATGACGCCGAAAGAGATCACACTGGTCAACCCGAACACAGGTACGCTGCCGATCTTCCGCACGCGCCGCGACGCCGAGATCACCCTGGGGATCTACCACCGCGTACCGGTCCTACTTCGGGAAGGCGACCCCGACTGCAACCCCTGGGGCATTCGCTTCATGAGAATGTTTGATATGTCCAACGACTCGCACCTGTTCTACACCCGCGAGGAACTGGAGGCGGACGGTTGGGTCCTCAATGGCAACGTTTTTGAGCGCCTCATTACAGACAGACAGACAGACAGACAGACAG
>JAIRVA010000269.1 GCA_031254155.1 Propionibacteriaceae bacterium | reverse complement strand
TCCTATCATGGATAGTTTGACATACAATGGTTTGATATGCAACTATAGGGAGAGCGCTGCGGCGAGGAAAGGATCGACATGAACAAGGGGTACGCGGCCCTCGGCGGAGTCGCCCTGGTCACAGTCCTGGCGTGGCTGGTATCCCAGCCTACCATGGCATTGTCGTTTGCGAACGAGGTCTCCCAGCTGCTCGGCTGCCTGGCCCTCGCCGGGTTCGCCTGCGCGATGGTTATGTCGACCAGAGCTGGGCTGCTCGACTGCCTGTTCCACGGTTTGGACAAGATGTACGTCGTACACAAGCAGGTCGGGGTCACCTCGGTTGTCCTTGTCGTCGCCCACCTCCTCACCCGCATCCCGAGCCGGACCCCCGTCAGCCAGAACCCGCTGGGCCACATCGGCGTGTTGTCATTCGTCTTGTTCGTCGTCTTGATCCTGCTCGCGCTCGGCGCCAAACGGCTGGGGTACGAGGCGTGGAAGTGGGTTCACAAGCTCATGGTCGTACCCTACGGCGTCGGACTCCTCCACTATTTCGGCTCGTCAGCCTACGATCCGCTCGGTGTCACGCCCCTCAGCCTGTGGATGGATCTTTGCGCGGTCATCGGGTTGGGCGCCGCGGTTTACGCCATCGGAGTGTACGAGTGGGCGGCCTTTCGCCGGCGGTACCGCGTCACCGGGGTCGAACTCGTCGCCGGCCGGACCCTCCAGATCACCGGCCAGGCCGTGGCCCGCCCGCTCGCCGCCCGGCCGGGGCAATTCGCCTTCATCAAGACGGTTAGGACGGCGGGGCACCGCTTCCCGTCCCACCCCTTCACCATCAGCCGGATCGGTGGCGACGAGATCGAGTTCACGATCAAGGCCCTGGGAGACCACACGTCGTCCCTTGTGGAAGGCCATATTCACGTGGGCGACACCCTGGCTGTCAGCCGGGCGTACGGCCGGTTCGACTACACCCAGGGCGGGGAGCACCAGGTCTGGATCGCCGCCGGTATCGGCATCACCCCGTTCCGGGCCTTCCTCGCGGCCGGCGTCCCGGCGGCGTACTCCATCGACCTGTTCTACTCCTTCAAGGGCGAGCCCGACGCACCGTACCTCGACGACATCCAGGCCCTCGCCCCGCCGAACGTCCGCGTTCATCCGAACGACACCCAGACCGGGGGCCGGCTCACGGCCGACCAGATCGCCCAGGTCATCGACCCTGGGAACCCGCCCCACGTCTTCTTCTGCGGTCCCCGCCCGATGCGTGACCACCTCCGGGCCGCCCTGCGCGCCAAGGGCATCACGCGCTTTCACGCCGAGGAGTTCCAGTTCCGCCCGGCCGGGAAATGGGGCTGACGGGCGAGCTCCCGCCCCCGGCCAAATGCCCAAGTTGTGTCGGGGGTTCGACCGGTCTGCGCGACACAACTTGGGCAGTTGACGCCAGGGTGGTTCAGAACGCCGTTTCGCGCCCAAGTTTTGTCGGTACGGCTGACGCGGGAGTACGGGTCAGGTGGGTCGCGTACCCGCAGCGCACCGGTACGCCGGGCATTGCGAAGAAGTCACCAGTCGTGGGTGGTACCGTCCAGACGGTACGGATGACAACGGCGGCCGGCCCCGAGGGACCGACCGCCGCAGTTGTTGGCTCACGCGAGGTGGGCGCTGAACCGCTCACCGTCGTACTCGGCGATCTCGACCGTGATCGTCTCGCCGATGCTGGCTGTCGCCGCCCGGACGAGACCATTCACGCCAGTCTCAGTCGCCACGAGTACGCCGAACGGCAGGACCGCCGTCACCTGGACGACGACCCGGTCGCCGCGCTCTAGGAGGTTTTCCGACATGCGTCTCACCCCCTTTCCGAATTATCAGGGTGAACCGTGCCGTCGGTACCCGGCGCGCCCCACATCCTTTCCTCGACGGGGCGACACCGGGCCGAGGGGCCCGGACATCACCCGTCGATTGTACAACAGCCGTCGTCCGCTGACGACACGTACTGCCCCCAAACGCCGTCTGCCCGCCGTACTCACGCACGACGGGCAGACGGGAGAGAGAAAACTACCCCTTGACAGCCCCAGTCAGACCACCGACGATCTTCTTCTCGAAGAGGGAGAAGAAGATGAGCGCCGGTATCATGGCCAGTGACGTGAACGCCAGGATCTGCGCGGTTTCCTGCGAATGGGCAGATGAGAACATCTGAACCCCCAAGGGCAGTGTGTACTGTGACTCGTCAGTTAGCATGTACAACGGCAACATGTAGCTGTTCCACGATCCGACGAAGTTCAGGATGGCGACTGTGATAACCCCAGGCATCGACAGCGGTACCACCATACGGAAGAAGAATCCGAGGCGCGAACACCCATCCACGAACGCGGCTTCCTCGATTTCCATCGGGATCGCCGCCAGGAAGGGCGTCAGGATGATGATAGTCTGCGGCAAGCCGAAGGCGACCTGCGGCAGAATGACGCTCAACGCCGAACCGGCGAGGTGCGTCTTGATCATCATAATGTACAACGGCGTGATGGCCACCGACAGGGGGAACATCAGGCCGGAGGCGAACAACAGGTAGATCGCACCCCGCATCTTGAACTTGTAGCGGGCAAGAACGAAGCTCGTCATGACGCCCAAGACGATGACCAAGACGACGGTGATGAGCGCGATGTACGTCGAGTTCCAGGCCTGACGCCAGAACATCCCGATCCTGCCCGTGACAACGGCACCGTAGTTGCCAGGGACCCATGGATTCGGCCAGCCGGACGGGTTGAGGGTCATCTGCGAGTTATCGCGGAAGCCGTTCACGATGATGTAAAGCACCGGGGCGAGGCAGACTGCGATGATGCACAACGCGATGAAGTAGATGGCCGGATGGCCCCAGCCACCGTCCTTGGGTGTGGCCTTGAGGACAGCACCCGTCTGCTTATTGACAACTTTGACCTTCGACATCAGTCTTCCTCCTTCTCCGTGAGCGCGCCTTCGGTGTCACGGTTCAGGACCCACCGCTGGTAAATCATGGCCACGACGAGCGAGAGGATGAAAACGATGATCGCGATCGCCGAGCCGCGACCGAGTTGACCGGACAACCGGCCATTGGCCGCCATAAACCACGCCATGGTCGAGACCCCGGCGGTGGTGGCGATGTACTGCCCCCAAATCACGTACACCAAGTCGAAGAGTTGCATCGCACCAATGATCGACAGGAAGCCCCAGACCTTGATCGTCGGTTTCAGCAGCGGCAGCATGATGTGCCACTGGATCTGCCAGAAGGTCGCGCCGTCGACGGCGGCGGCTTCGGAGAGTTCCTCCGGGATACCCTGTAGGCCCGCCAGCATCAAGATGATGGCAAAGCCCAGGTACTTCCAGGTCAAGATGAACATCAAGGTCCACATGGCGACCTTGGGGTTCGAGAGCCAGCCGACGTGAAGGCCGAGCAGCTTGTTCAAGGCGCCTTCGTCCTGCAACATCAGGAACATCCCGATGCCAACGATGGCTTCCGAGATGACGTACGGTACGAAGATCAGCACGCGGATCAACGACCGGCCCCGCATCTTCTGGTTCAACAGCAGAGCCACCAGAATGGCCAGCGGCCCCTGCATGACGAGCGACAACACCATGATGATGCCGTTGTGCCCCACCGCTCCCCAGAACTCCGGGTTGGTGAGGGTCCACTTGTAGTTGTCAAGTCCGACAAAGTTATCGGCGTTCGTCGGCCCGAAGCCCTTCCACTTGTAGAAACTGTAGTAGAGGGCCACGATCACCGGGGCGATGACGAACATGAGGAAGAGGAGAATGGCGGGACCGGCGAGGATGATGATCTCCAGATTCCGCCGGACGTGGTTGCGCCTAGGCCGGACGTACGCTGAGGGTGGCAGCACGACACTGCCACCCTCAGACTCAATACTCCAGTCGAGCTCAACCTCCGGGGCGGCCGTGGCCGCCGATGAGGTTTCGCTCATGGCACTAGAAGGCCTTCTGCATCTGGGCCAGAGCGGCAGCCGGGTCGGCGCTGCCCGCGAGGAGCGCGACGACGGCGGCGTTGACAGCGTTACCGGTGTCCTGACCAAGCGCGCTGTCAATCCACAGAACCGTGTACGGGGACTTGGCCAGCGCGTCGGCGGCAGCCTTCAGCGCGGGATCGGTCACCTTGCCGGAAGCGGTGCTGTTCGCCGGGATCTGGCTGAACGCCTCGGAGAAGCCTTCCTGCTGGGCCTTCGCACCCAGGAAGTTCAGGAAGTCTGCGCATTCCTTCGGCGCCTTGATGGAGCACGAGTACGCGTCGGCACCGGCCATCATGGCCGCCTGGTCACCCTTGCCGCCGTCGACCTTCGGGAAGGGGAAGAAGCCCAGGTCAGGCAGGTTCTTCTTGTCGGGGGTCAGGCCACCAATGACGCCCACTTCCCACGCACCCATGAGTTCCATGGCGGCCTGGTAGTTGGCGACCATACCAGCGGACGAGCCAGCGCCCTGCTGGGCGGCGGTGGTCAGGAAGCCCGAGTTGAATGGTTCCGTCTTGGCGAAGTCGGCGAGCGACTGCAAAGCGGCCAGCCAGCAGGGATCGTCGAAGTTCTGAGCGCCAACGAGGCCCTGAATGACATCCTTCGAGCACTGGCGCAGCGCGAACTGGTAGAACCAGTGGGCGGCCGGCCAGGCATCCTTGCCACCAAGGGAAATGGCCGACTTGCTGCTGGCTTTCAGCTTGTCAACGGCGGCACTGAGTGACGTCATGTCCGTGATCGACTTGGCATCGACACCGGCGTCCTTGAACAGGTTACCGCTGTACCAGAAGCCCTCGGGCTGCAGCGACATCGGGACGGCGTAGATCTTGCTGTCCAGCGTCTCAAGCGCCCAGTTGCCACCGATCTCGCTCTTGACCTGGGGATCGATGAGGCTGGTGATGTCCATGACCTGATCAGCCTTCACCTGGTCGTTCAGCTTGCCGCCGCCACGCTGCAGGAAGATGTCGGGGGTGGTGCCGCCAGCCATAGCCGTCTGCAGCTTGCCGTCGAAGTCCTCGTTCTGGACGATGGTGATGTTGATCTTGACGTTCGAGTGGGCGGCCTCAAAGTCGGAGACGGCTTTCTCAAAGACCGCCGGTCCCTTTTCGCCGGTCCCGTTGTGCCATAGTTCCATTGTGACTTGCTCACCAGAAGAGGTGGCAGCCCCACCCGTGGTCGGCGCCGCAGCGCCACTACCCGTGCTGCCGGGGTTACTGCTTCCGCAGCTCGCAAGCGCGAGGCTGGCGGCGCAGGCCACCGCAACCACGGATACCTTTGCCATACGATTCATTCTGTTACTCCTTACAGAAAACTGATGTGATATGGGCGCCTCGAACATCGTGGAGGGCCCTGGCCTTAGATTACATCGTCCATAGGCAACGTCTTGGTCACGGAATGATAAAGAATCCACCCCGTACGAAAATTTCGTACGACATGTACGGTGCAACCACGAAAGTTTTTGCTACTAGTCACCCGCTCTGGACTCATCAGACGACAGCGGGCGTGATTTGGCGGCATGATGCCGCCAAAGTCCGCCCCATCATGGAGACCGACCGCGTCTGCCAATTTTTCGGCCCAATCTCTGGCATTCGCGCCAATTTTTCGTACCAAAGTTTGGCAGGGAGGGCTTACAATCGGAGCATGGACCGCGACGTGATGACAAGGCTTCGGGCCTGGAAGACCTCGGCCCAGCGCAAGCCGCTTCTGCTGGAGGGTGCCCGGCAGGTGGGCAAGACCTGGCTGATGCGGGCCTTCGGGTGTGCGGAGTACGACAATGTTGCGTACATCGACTTCGAGGCCAACCCCTCGCTCTGTACGATCTTCGACGGTGACATCGACGTCTCCCGGATCCTCAGCCAACTCCAGGTGGCGACCGCCACGCCCATTGTTCCCGGCCGTACCCTCATCATCCTCGACGAAATCCAGGCCTGCCCGCGTGCGCTCACGGCCCTGAAGTACGTCGGCGAGCAGGCGCCTGGCCACCATATCGCCGGCGCTGGCTCACTGTTGGGGGTCGCGCTGCACCAGGACTCGTCGTTCCCCGTCGGCAAGGTGAACTTCCTGGACATCGGCCCGCTGTCGTTCACCGAGTTCCTGCGCGCCCTCGGCGAGGCGGGCCTGGCCGACGCCCTGGACCCGAATGGTCCACCTGACTGGGTTTTCCTCGCCCCGTTCCACGACCGCCTGATCACGCTGCTCCGCGACTATTGTTTCGTCGGCGGGATGCCCGAAGCGGTCAGTTCGTACGCCTCCACGCGCGACTACGGTACGGCGCGGGCAATCCACGAGGCTATCCTGCGAGCGTACGACCGAGACTTCTCCAAGCACGCGCCCATCGGTGAGGTCCCCCGCCTCCGCGCCGTCTGGGCGTCCATCCCGGGCCAGCTCGCGCGGGAACGGCGGTTCGCGTACGGCGAACTGGGTCCCGGTGCGCGGGCCCGGACTCACCTGGCCGCGATCGAATGGCTCACCCAGGCCGGCGTCGTCCACCACGTCACGCGGGTATCCGTCCCGCGCCTGCCGCTGCGGGAGTACGTGGACGAGTCCGCGTTCAAGCTCTACCTCGTGGATGTCGGGCTCCTCGGGGCGCTCGCCGGACTCGGTGCCCCCGCAGTCATCGAGGGCGACCGGTTGTTCACCGAGTTCCGGGGCAGCCTGACGGAGCAGTACGCCGCGACGGCACTGGTGGCCGCCACCGGTCGTACCCCCCACTACTGGACCAACGACGGCGGGACCGCGGAGGTGGATTTCGTCGTCCAGCGGGAGCGCGACATCGTCCCCGTCGAGGTCAGGTCCAGCCTCAACCTCAAGTCGAAGAGCCTGGGCGTCTACGACGGGAAGTACGCGCCGGATCGCCTGGTTCGCTCGTCACTGGCACCGTACGCGGCCCACGGGCGGTTGGTGGACCTGCCACTGTACGGGCTGGGGAGCATCGGCACGGTCTAGGGCACGATCTCGACCGCCGTACCGTCGGGGAACGTCACGGCCCGGTAGTGCCGGTGGTCCAGGGTGGCGATCCGGCGGGTCCGGTACGCGTCGGCTACAGTGATGTTCACCGCGTCCGTCAGGCCGAGGCGCAGGTCAGCGTACTTCTCCACCAGATCCGTGGCCGCCACCAACTGGGCATCCGTCACCTTGGCGATCTCCCACGCCGGCCCCAGCAAGGCCCGCAGCGCCGCGATCTCGTCGCGCACCCCGCACCGGGTGAGTACGAGGTAGTCCAGTTCGGCGATCACGTACGGTGACACGACCAACGGCTCTGACACGTGGGACAAGAACTCCGAAACTACCTCGTGGTACTGCTCCTTTGGGTGAAAAAAAGCCAACAACACATTTGTGTCAACGATCATCGTCGCCAAACCCTTCCAGCCAGTCGTTGGTATTCCAGTCGACGGCCTCCCACTCCCCCGTGAGGAATCCCCCGACCGGCTTGGGTCGTTCGAGCTGGACGAGAGCGTCGGCAATCGCGGTACGAATCATCTCCGCCTCGGAGATCTGCTTCTGTCGAGCGGCCCGCTCGACCCCGCGCTTCAGGTCGTCGGGCAGATACAGCGTCGTCTTTACCATGCCATACATAGTACCACACGTCTGATACCATCAGCGGGTGTGATGTGGCGATATGATGCCGCGGAAACACGCCCTATCACGCTCACCCCGCCGGGCGGAGCAGCGGGAACAGGATGGTCTCCCGGATGCCCGTACCCGTGAGGAGCATCAACAACCGGTCGATGCCGACGCCGACGCCGCCCATCGGGGGGGCGCCGAACTCGAGGGCGCGCAGGAAGTCCTCGTCGAGTTGCATGGCCTCGGGGTCGCCGCCGGCGGCCTTGAGCGACTGCTCGACCAGGCGCTCGCGCTGGATGACGGGGTCGATCAGCTCGGAGAAGCCCGTTCCCCGCTCGACGCCGCCGATGATCAGGTCCCACGCCTCGACCAGGCGCGGGTCGTCGCGGTGCGGGCGGGCAAGGGGCTGCGCGATGGCCGGGTAGTCAAACACGAACGTTGGCTGGATGAGGGTCGGCTCGACCAGCTCGGAGTACAGTTCCATCGCCATCTTGCCTTCGCCGAGCTTGGGGTCGTACGTGATCCCGCGCTCGTCCGCGTACCGCCACAGCTCCTCCAGACCGGTCTCGACCGTCACCGTCTCGCCGACCGCCGCCGACACCAGGTCGTAGAACTTCGCCCAGCGCCACTCGCCGTCAAGGTCGATGTCCGTCTCTTGGTGGGACACGTACCGCCGCCCGAGCGCCGCGTCCGCCGCCCGCTGGATCACCTCCCGCGTGAGGTTGGCGACGCCGGTCTGGTCCTCCCAGGCCGCGTAGAACTCAAGCATGGAGAATTCGGCCGAGTGTGCGGAGTCGATGCCCTCGTTGCGGAAGATACGCCCGATCTCGTACACCCGGTCCGCGCCGCCGACCATCGCGCGCTTGAGGTACAGCTCCAGTGCGATCCGCATCGTCATCGGCGTGTCGAAGGCGTTGAGGTGGGTCCGGAAGGGGCGCGCCGCCGCGCCGCCGTGGATGAGCTGCAGGATCGGGGTCTCGATCTCCAGGAATCCCGCCCGATCCAGAGTGTCGCGGAGCGACCGCATGACCGCCGCGCGCAACCGAACCATGTCGCGGGACTCCGGGCGTACCACCAGGTCGGCGTACCGCTGCCGGACTCGTGTCTCTTCTGACAAGCCCTTATGAAGTACGGGGAGGGGGCGCAGCGCCTTGGACGCCATCACCCAGGCGGTCGCCAGGACGGAAAGCTCGCCGCGCTTCGACGCGATGACCCGGCCGGTGACCTCGATGAAGTCGCCCAGGTCAACCCCGGCCTTCCAGTCGGCCAGGCGCTGCTCGCCGACCTCCGCCAGCGACACCATGACCTGGAGCCGCTCGCCGGTCGTCTCCGCGTTGAACCCCCCTTGGAGGGTCGCAAAACAGAGTTTGCCCGTGTTGCGGAGGAAGATGACCCGGCCGGCGATGCCGACGACATCGTGGGTTTCCTCACCCGCGGCGAGAAACCCCCACTGCTCACGTACTGCCTTGAGGGAGTGGGTACGCGGGACGGTCACGGGGTACGGCGGCGTACCCGCCTCCAGCAGCCGGGCCCGCTTGTCCAGGCGGAACCGCATCTGCTCGCTCAGGTCGGCCAGCTCAAAAACGTCGGGGGTATCGCTCTCAGTCACGACACCCAAGACTACCGGCCACCCCCCCAATCCCGCGAAAGCGTGAAAACGCGCGAACGACCGGCCGAAAAGTTGCCGTTTTCATACTAACGCGGAGGGATGGAGACCAGGACGGGACCAGGGAGACGGGACCAGGCTAGCCGGGTTGGCCCGCTCGGGCGCGGAGGGCGGCGATGTCGAGGTACCCCGTCGGGCCGGGTACCTCGGTGATACCGTCCTCCCAGGGGTCGTGGGGTGGTTCCTCACCGTCGTCGACGTACCCCTGCGAGGGGTCGTACGGGTTGACAAGCCGGTTCGCCTCGACGGGCGGGATGACGGCGTCGGGGCTCATCGCCTCGTCGGGGAGTCCGCTCAGGACCTCGTGCACGTACCCCTGCACCGCCTCGGTCAACGGGACATCGCGGTGCTCGCGCTCGGACATGTACCACCGGTAGTCCAGCAGCTCGTGGAAGACCTGCGCCGGCTCGCGCTTGGCCCGCAGACTCTCGGGGACCTGCTTCATGACCGGTTCGAAGACCTCGGTCAGCCACTTGTGCGCGACAACCGACTCGTCGGTGTGGGCCTGGCCGGTGCGGAAACGGTACGTGTCAAGGTCATTCAGCAACCGCCGGGCCTGGTTCTCCTCGGTGTCGAGCCCGGTCAGCCGCATGAGGCGGCGCTGGTGGTGGCCCGCGTCAACGACTTTGGGCTCGATCCGGATGGTGAAATTGCCTGTTTCGGAAGTGTCGCCGGTCTTGATGTCCATCTCGGCCACGTCGAAGCCGAGCGCGTTGAGCCGCCGGACCCGCCGCTCGATCCGTTCCGCCTCGCTGCCCTTGAACTCCTCGACGCCGGTGAGCTCCTGCCACAGTTCGCGGTAGCGGGTGATAATGGTGTCGACAAGCCAGTACGGGTTGAGGGGCTCCTGGAGGAGCCCGCCCGCCTTGAGGTCGAGGAAGTCGCCGAACAGGTTCGTCCGGGCGATCTCAAGGTCCTGCTCGCGCTGGCCGTCGCTCAGGTGGGGGTGCAGTTCGCCGGTCTCGGCGTCGACGAGGTACGCGGCGAACTCGCCGGCATCACGACGGAACAGGATGTTCGACAGTGACACGTCACCCCACTTGAACCCGATGAGGTGTAGCCGGGCGATGAGGACCACCATGGCGTCGAGCAGCCGGGACACGGTCTCCTGCCGTACCCCCGGCGTGAAGAGGGAGCGGTACGGGAGCGAGAACTCGAGGTGGCGCGTCAGCAGGATGGGGTCGAGCGGCTGGCCGGCTTTGTCACGGCGCTCGGCGATGACGCCGACGGGCTCGACCGCCGGGGTACCGTGGCGGTGCAGGTCGCGCAACAGTTGGTACTCGTGGCGGGCGAGGTGCTCCACGACCTCCTTCGCCGCGTACACGCTCTCGCCCACCTGGATGAACCGGACCACGTGCCGCGACAGGCCGCGGGGCAGGGCGACGAGCAACTCGACCGGCCAATCGGCCAGGGGCGTGTTCCATGGGAACGGCAACAACCGTGAGTCGGGTGTCACTGATATAAACCTGGGCACCAAGCCATTCTCCCACGAGACGCCGCTGACGGTCACAGCCAGGCGTTCTCCCGCGCGATGACGACCGCTTGGGCGCGGTTGACGGCCCCGAGCTTGGCGAGGATCGAGGAAATGTGGTTGTTCACCGTACCCTGGCAAAGATGCAGTGTCTTGGCAATCTCGGCCGTCGTACCCAGCCGCGCCACCGCGCGCAGGACCTCCAGCTCGCGCGGGCTCAAGGGGGACTGGCCGTGGGCGTACGCCTGGTCCCGGTCAATCAGGTGGCGGCCGGTGTGAACGCTCTTGAGAGCGTGGACGACATCGGCGAGCGGCATGTCGGCGGTCAGGTACGCGAGGGCGCCGTGCTCGTACGCCTGTCGGAGATAGCAGGGCTGGTCGGTCCGGGCCATGGCGATGGGACGACAGCGGGGTACCGCCGCACGCATCTGCTTGATCGCTACAAAACCTGCATTGTCTGGCATCTCGACACCGACGAGCGCCGTGTCGGGCTGGTGCAGCCAGGCGAGGTTGACCGCCTCGCGCCCCGACGCCGCCGTCGCGACAACGGACAGATCCTCCTGCAAATCGAGGGCGGCGGCGAAAGCCTCACGAATGGAGGCGCGCTCGTTGGCAACGAGTACGGAGATCACCCGATATCCTTTCGACAACCGGTCGCCGTGAGTCGACGACTGACTCGTTCCCCCGGTTTCCCTCCGTACTAAAACACTCTACCTCGCCTCTTCAACCACCACGCGGCCGAGCCCCCGAAAAGCGGCAGCGGGGCACCCGCAGGCTCCCCGCCGCCGCTGACGATGCCAGACTCCGCCTGCCGACAACCCGCCATCAATGGGGAGGGAGGGCGATGGCCGAGTCACGGGTCCCGCCGGGCACCCCTACGGATGCCTGTCGGCCCGCGGCAAGTGTTCGGAGTCCCGACTCGCCATCCCTAATCTCACCGCAGGATCGGGTGATGCCTCCCAGAATCAGCCGAAAAACATGAGTAATCTCATGCCCGTCCCGCTATCGTGAAAAAGAAATGTAGGCTACATCAAGCCACTGATCGGAAGGATACCCCGTGGACGGCGTGCTCACTCTCCCCACCCCCGACGGAGATTTTACTATCATTGCTAGTCAAGAGGCAGTCTTGGCCTCAGGCTGGACGACCGAGGCCGACGCTCTGCTGCCGTTGGTCCATCCGTCGCTCCGTGATGGTGTGGCGGGCGGCGACGTGTTGCGGCGGGCCGCTGCGGCGGTCCGGGCCTACTACGACGGGAACCTGTGGGCCCCGGGCACGGTGTCGGTCCGCCAGGTATCCGGGCCCTACCGGATGCGGGCCTGGGTGACGCTGCGGTGTGTCGGCCCCGGCGAGCGGGCGACGTACGCCGATCTCGCCCGCCTGAGCGGCCACCCGGCGGCGGTCCGGGCGGCGGGCAGCGCGTGCGGGTACAACGCGGCCGCGCTCTTCGTCCCCTGCCACCGGATCGTCCGCTCCGACGGCGGCCTGGGCGGTTTCCGCTGGGGCCTCGCAGTCAAGCAGAGCCTGCTGCGACGGGAGACCCGCGTACCCCTCCCAATCCCGCGTTAGTATGAATACGCGCCAAAAAGCGGCGGATATCAGCGCGTATTCATACTAACGCGGAGAGAAGCCGCCCGGAGACTACACCACGGACCAGCCGGCATCGACGGGGATGATGGCACCGTTGATGTACTTCGCCCCGTGATCATCGGCGAGGAAACAGATCGCGCGGGCGAGCAACTCGGGCTCGGCCTCCTCCGGCGCGGTGGCGGCCATGATCGGCCACAGCCGCCCCGCGGCCATCTCGGAGCGGAAGTTGGATCCGACATTTGTCCGTACCCCGCCTGGCGCCACCGCGTTGCAGCGGACCCCGAGCCCGGCGTACAGAGCGGCAATGTGTTTGGTCAGGCCGTTGACAGCGTACTTTGATACGGTGTACGCGATCCCGGCACAGGTCCGGAACGTCGCCTCGGAGGAGACGTTCACAATCGAACCGCGGCCCGCCTTGAGCATCGGCGGCAGCGCGGCCCGGCAGAGGCGCATCATCGCGGTCGTATTGACCGCCAGAACCCCGTCCCACGTCGCGTCGTCGAGCTCGGTCAGGGGCAGGAAACCGTCCATGATGCCGACGTTGTTGACCAGGATCTCGGCGAAACCGGCGCCCTCGACGATGTACGCGGCAGCATCGGGGTGGGTGAGGTCGACGGCCACCGGGACGTACCGCTCGCCGAGCCGGGCCCGCGCCGCGTCCAGAGCCGCCTGGTCGAGGTCGACCGCGACGACCCGGCCGCCGTCCTGGATGAGCATCTCAGCCGTCGCCAGCCCGATGCCGGACGCGGCGCCGGTGACGATCGCCGTCTTCCCGTCGAACCGTTTACTGTAGTCAACTGACCTTTCTGTTGTAGCCACCAGTACTCCTTTGTTCGGCGACGCGAGCGTCGCGATTCTGTACCCACATTCTCCCACCCACCGGGCGAGAATGGGGCATTCTGAGTCCGGTCCCCCGCTTCGCGCCCCGCGGTCCGGTATCCGCGCCCACCAGCCCACCGAGTCAGGCTAATCTTGTACCCATGGATCGCGAGGAGGAGGACCTGGGCTTCGTCGCCCAGGCGGGCCCGGGGTTGTTCGAGGACCAGGCGGCGAGCGAGCCGCCGGAACCGCCGCTGGCCCTGTACCGTCGGTACCGCCCGGAGGTGTTTTCCGAAGTCATCGGACAGGAACACGTCACCGAGCCGCTGAAGCGCGCCCTCGCGCACAACCGGGTCAACCACGCGTACCTCTTTTCCGGACCCCGCGGCTGCGGCAAGACCTCGTCTGCCCGGATCCTCGCCCGCTCGCTCAACTGCGAGCAGGGCCCGACGCCGGAACCGTGCGGGACGTGCCAGTCGTGCCGCGATCTCGCCCGCGGCGGCCCCGGTTCCATCGACGTGATCGAGATCGACGCCGCCAGCCACGGCGGAGTCGATGATGCCCGTGACTTGCGGGAACGCGCCTTCTTCGCCCCCGTACACTCCCGCTACAAGATCTACATCGTCGACGAGGCGCACATGGTTTCGCCGCAGGGTTTCAACGCCCTGCTCAAGCTGGTCGAGGAACCCCCGCCGCACGTCAAGTTCATCTTTGCCACGACCGAGCCGGAAAAGGTCATCGGGACGATCCGGTCGCGGACCCACCACTACCCCTTCCGCCTCATCCCGCCCAAGACGATGACGACCTTCCTGACGGACATCTGCACCGAAGAACACGTCGCGGTCGAGCCGGGCGTGCTCGCAATGGTGGTACGGGCGGGCGGCGGGTCGGTCCGCGACTCGCTGTCCGTGCTCGACCAGTTGTTCTCCGGCCAGACCGACGCCGGGGTGGGGTACGCCCAGGCGGCCGCGCTGCTCGGCTACACGCCGGACTCGCTGCTCGACTCGGTGGTGGACGCGATCGCGGCCACCGACGCGCGCGGCGTCTACTCGGGCATCGACAAGGTCATCGAGACCGGTCAGGACCCGCGCCGTTTCGCCGAGGACCTGCTCACCCGGTTGCGCGACCTCATGATCGTCGCCGCCGTCCCGGACGCGTTGGCGTCCGGCCTGCTCGATGTACCGGATGACCAGGCCGAACGGTACCTCGTCCAGGCCAAGGCGCTCGGCGTCGGCGGTCTCACCCGCGCCGCCGAGGTACTGGCGGCCGGACTCGTGGCGATGCGGGGTACGACGGCGCCCCGGCTGCAGCTGGAGTTGATGTGCGCCCGGATTCTCCTGCCCACCGCCGACCCCGGTGAGCGCGGGTTGCACGCCCGCTTGGAGCGGCTCGAGCGGCGGCTGAGTCTGACCGATCCGGCGGGCAGCGGGTCGAGCATGCTCGCGACCCCGGCCCCGGCGGAAGTACGGCAACCCGCACCGGTGGCGCCCAGTGATCCGCCACCCGTCGAGCAGCCCGGCACTGACGGAGCCGGACACCGGCCTGGGGACG
>JAIRVA010000259.1 GCA_031254155.1 Propionibacteriaceae bacterium | reverse complement strand
CGCACGACTTCGCAGATCATCCCCAGTTGCTCCGCGTCCTTGAGTCGGCAGCTCGTCTCCAGCAACTCGTACCCGACGCTGTGCTTGTCGGCGGATCCGCCGCCGCCTACTACGCGCGGCACCGGGACTCGTACGATCACGACCACGTACTCACCGATCTCGGGGAACGCTTCGACGTGATCGAAGACGCCTTGGCCCGCGAGCCAGACTGGGTGCTCAACCGCCACACGGCGGGAAGGATCATCCTAGGCGAGCTCGGCGGTATCGAAACGGGGCTGCGGCAGCTCATCCGTGCCCGCCCGCTGGAAACCTGTACGGTCGAACTACCCTTCGGCCAAACCGTGACAGTACCGACGGTGGCCGAGATTGAGCGGATCAAGGCCTACCTCATTGTCAAGCGCAACCAGGTCCGCGATTATCTCGATGTGGCGGCGCTCGCGAGCGCACGAGGGCCCGGAGAGTGCGCGGTGGCGCTCGCGCAGATCGACGAGTTCTACCACGACGACACCCGACCCTTGGGCGACACCCCGGTCCGGGACCAATTGGTCCGCCAGCTGGCGCAGCCGCGGCCCAGGGATACGCGGACGATCGCCACGCTCGCCGCGTACAAAGGGCTCGGGCCAGAATGGCGCGAGTGGTCAAATGTGCTCCGGACGTGCGCCGACCTGGCGCGGCGCATAGCGAGGGAGGCCGCCGGTGACACTCACATTTAGGAACCTTACCGTCACCCCCGAGGATCCAGTGGTCCAGTGGGGGGTCGAGGGCCTGCTCACCGCCATCGAACGCGGCGGGGCCAGGGACTGGGGGCGGATCCTCAATGCTCTCGACGCCGATGCGACCGGTACGCTCCAGTGGGATGTCGCCCAGGCCGTCCAGTGTGCCGATCCCGACCTCGGCTCAACCCGTCTGATCGCTGACTACCTCGTCGACCGGCTCTTTGCCGACGCGGGCGAGGCCGGAGAGTTGGTACGACAGCGGCAACAGGAGGTTGCGAACCTGGCCGAACGCCGGCGCCAGGTTGTGCGAACCCTCCGCGACCTCGGCGTCTCCTACGGTGGCATCGCCCGGCGCCTGGGCTGCACCCGCTCGACCATCCAGTCAATTCTGCGGTAGGGAAAGCCCAGACAGCCGGGGTCCGGGAACGCTAGTGTTATCCCGTGACACCCGTCGGTACCAGCGTGTTTATCTCGCGCATCCACAACCTGCCCATCGTCGACGCCAGCGGCGACTCGCTCGGCACCCTGGGTGATGTCGTCGTGTACGTCCGGTCGGGTTCCCGGCCGCCCCGGGTCAAAGGCATCGTCATGGAGTTGTTCGCGCGCCGCCGGGTGTACGTCCCGATGGAGCGGGTGTACTCGATCGACATCAGCCAGCTCGTCATTTCCGGGGCTGTCAACGCCCGCCGTTTCCACCGCCGCGAGGGCGAGTCGCTGGTCCTGGAGGATTTCATCGACCACCACGTCATCCGGCGGGGTGCCACCGAGCCCGCCGTCATCTACGACCTGTCCATGACCGCCGCCCGGTCCGGGGAGTGGGAGATCAACCAGGCCGCCCTGCGCCCGCTCACCAAGGGGTTGTCCTTCGTCCGGGCGGCCGGGCCGATCACCATCGTGCGCTGGACCGAGATTCCCGAGCTCAGCCCGGCGCCGACGGACTCCGGCGGAGTATCGGAGCTGCTGGAAATGAAACCCGCCGACGTGGCGCGGGAGTTGCACGAGATGGCCGAACCGCGTCGCCTCGAAGTCGTCCAGGCCCTCGACGACCACTTCCTCGCCGACGCCATGGAGGAGCTGCCCGAAGACGAGCAGGTCGCCCTCATCTCGATCCTCGACCCCGACCGCGCCGCCGACGTACTCGAAGAAATGGATCCGGACGACGCGGCCGACCTCATCGCGGACCTGCCCGCCGACGCCGCCGAGGTCCTGCTGAAACGGATGCGGCCCGAGGACGCCCAGGACGTCCGGGACCTGTTGGCGTACGGCGAAAACACCGCCGGCGGCATGATGACACCGGAGCCGATCATCCTGGCGCCCGACGCGACCGCCGCCGACGCCGTCGCCCTCGTCCGCGAGGAGACGATCCCGCCCGCGCTCGCCGCGATGGTGTTCGTCTGCCGACCGCCGCTGGAGACGCCGACGGGCCGGTTCCTCGGCGGGGTCCACCTGCAGCGGCTGCTGCGGGAGCCGCCGAGTACGATGGTGTCCGCCCTCATCGACCCAGAATTGGAGCCACTCCCCGTGGACGCGCCGCTCGCCCAGGTGAGCCGGTACTTCGCGACGTACGACCTTGTCGCGGCGCCGGTCGTCGACGCCCAATCCCGGCTGCTCGGCGCGATCACCGTCGACGACGTCCTCGACCACATGCTGCCCGCGGACTGGCGCGGCATCCAGCTCGACGAGGAGGGCAGGTAGCATGGCCCGGCCCCAGAAACTGGTGGACGACCGGCTCGACACGCCGGGACCCCGCCGGCGGACCCTGCTCCCGCCCCGTCACTCCGATCCGGACCGGTTCGGCCGGTTCGCGGAGGCCTTCGCCCGGCGCATGGGCACGGCGAACTTCATCTTCGGTATGACCCTGTTCATCAT
>JAIRVA010000250.1 GCA_031254155.1 Propionibacteriaceae bacterium | reverse complement strand
TGCAACTGCTCACGGGCGAGCACGACACGGTGGACGAGACCAAGCCGCGGCCGGTGAACGTGGCGATCGTCCCGCTGGGCACGCCCCTGCTCGCCGGGCCGGGCGCGATCGTGGCCATGATGGTGGCGGTTCACGATTCCCGCGGGCTCGATTACCTGGTCGTCGGTGCCTCGCTGGTCGCGGCCATGGTCGCGGTCTTCCTGTTCCTGCGGTTCGCCTCCGGGATCCACCGCTTCTTAAGAGACGCCGGTACGATTCTGCTGACCCGGATCGCGGGCGTCCTGCTGGCCGCCATCGCGGTGCAGATGATGGCCGACGGCGTCCGGGCGTTTGTCACCGGGTGAGGTGGACCCGTAGACTGGGGTAGTTGCCCTATCGGGGCGTAGCGTAGTGGCTAGCGCGCCTGCTTTGGGAGCAGGAGATCGGAGGTTCGAGTCCTCTCGCCCCGACGAGGGAAGCGCGAACGTAGCTCAATGGTAGAGCCCCAGCCTTCCAAGCTGGCCATGCGGGTTCGATTCCCGTCGTTCGCTCCACTGCGTTCCGCGACCACCAGGAATCGAACCCGGTGTCTAGCTGCGACCAAGCGCTCTCGCGCGGTCGCAGCCCGGACCGGTTCGGAAACCCACCGGGTTTCCTCTCGACGGTCCGACCCGTCGTTCGCTCCACTCTCGTTCCGCGACCACCATGAACCGAACTCGGTTCGCGTTGTGTCCCGCTGGGTGGGTGTCATCTTCGTGGACGTTTTCCCAAAAGGTGAGTACGGGACGGGAAAAACCGCCTGGCGTGAGTAAACTTCGTTCGGCAATTGTTTTGACTGGAAGGCGCCCGAGTGATCGTTTCGTGGATGACAACGAACAAGTGTAACCTCAAGTGCGAGCACTGTTACCAGGACGCGGGCGAGACTGGGGACAAAGAACTCACCACGGCTGAGGCGATGACCATGATCGACCAGATTGCCAAGGCCGGGTTCAAGATCATGATCTTCTCCGGCGGCGAGCCGTTGATGCGGCCCGACATCTTCGACCTGGTCGCCCACGCCGCCTCGCGGGGCCTCCGCCCGGTTTTCGGTACCAACGGTACGCTGCTCACCGCCGAGAACGCCCGTCGCCTGAAGGAGTGCGGCGCCATGGCCATGGGCATCAGCATCGACAGCCTGGACGAGGCGAAACACGACCGTTTCCGCGGCCTGCCCGGCGCCCACGCGCAGACGCTGGCCGGCATCGAGAACTGCAAGGCGGCTGGGCTGCCCTTCCAGATCCACACCACCGTCGTCGGCTGGAACCGGCAGGAGATCTGCGACATCACCGACTTCGCCGAGCAGCTCGGCGCCGTCGCCCACTACGTGTTCTTCCTGATCCCAGTGGGGCGCGGGAAGTACATCGAGTCGACCTCGCTCGCCGTGAAGGAGAACGAGCAGTTGTTGCGGGACCTCATGGCCAAGCAGGCGGAGGTCTCCATCGACATCAAGCCGACGTGCGCGCCCCAGTTCATGCGCGTCGCCCGCCAGGTCGGGATCGATACCCGGTTCAGCCGCGGCTGCATCGCCGGGCTCTCGTACTGCGTCGTCGGCTCGGAGGGCATCGTCCGGCCCTGCGCGTACATGACCGAAGAAGCCGGGGACGTCCGGGCGATGCCCTTCGACGAGATCTGGGCGTCGAGCCCGGTCTTCCAGACCCTGCGGACGCAGGACTATAAGGGTGCCTGCGGGACGTGCGAGTTCAACGACATCTGCGGCGGCTGCCGCGCCCGGGCCGCGTACTATCACGATGGCGACATCCTGGCCCAGGACGACTACTGCGCCCACGGGCAAAAACTCCTCGTGCACTGAGTGGCACCGAACGAAAGGTACGATGTGTCAACCATGAAACTGCGCCGTGCGCTCGTCACCCTCCTGGGCCTTGGTCTCGCGGCCGGCCTGACAGGCTGTGCGGGCGGGACGCCGGCCCCCCCGGCCTCAAGCACCACGTCGGCGGGTACGCCCACGGCGACCGCCGCGACCCCGATGACCCACCAGTTCACGGACGACCTCGGCAACCCGGTCGTCGTGGCGAGCACCGACCGCGTGGTGGCCACCATGGGCAGCTTCGCGAACATGTGGGAACTGGCGGGCGGGACGCTTGTCGGCGCGACCACCGACGCCGCCCAGGACTACACCCTGACCTCGCCGGATGTCGCCCCGGTCGGGGACTTCACGGCGCCGAACGTCGAGCAGATCATCGCCCTCAACCCCGATTTCGTCCTCATGACGAGCGCGGCCGGGGGGCGGGGAACGTCGGGTGCCGGCCAGGTCGACCTGCGTCCGAGCCTCGTCGCGGCAGGCATCCCCGTCGCCTACTTCGCCGTCACCACCTTCGCCGACTACCAGCGGATGATGGGCATCCTGACCGACATCACCGGGCGGAAGGACCTCTACGAGCAGAACTGCGCGGCGGTCTCCCGTCAGATCGACGGCATCGTGGCGAGCATGCCCAGTGCGTCGCCGACCGTCCTGCTCATGACGACGTACTCCGGTGGTACGAGCGTGCAGAACTCGAAGACCATGACCGGCGCGATGTTGGCCGATCTCGGGGTGACGAACCTGGCCGACCAAAATCCCAGCCTGCTGAAGGACTTCAGCCTGGAGTCCATCATCGCGGCGAACCCGGACTTCATCCTCGTCGTCCCCATGGGCAACGACGTCGACGCCGCGACCAAGAACCTGCAGGCGGCGACGGCCGCCAACCCGGCCTGGGCGAGCCTCGACGCGGTCAAGAACGGACGGTACGTCACGCTGGATCCGGCGCTCTTCCTCTATAAGCCGAACGCGAACTGGGGGCAGAGCTACCAGATCCTCCACGACATCCTCGTGAAATGAGTCCCGCCCGGCAACGTCGGACGGTCGTACTCGCCGGCACGGCGGTCGCGGCCGGCCTCGTTGCCGTCACGGTCGTGGCTTTCTTTGTCGGGTCGAGTACGGTGGGCGTCGGTGAGTTCTGGACCCTCGTGATCGGGGGCGAGATCACGGACAGCGCGCGGAGCATCCTCATCAACGTCCGGGCGCCGCGCGTCGTGGCGGCCCTGCTCGCGGGGGCGGCGCTCGCGACCGCGGGCGCGATCATCCAGTCGGTGCTCGACAACCCGCTCGCCAGCCCCAACATCATCGGGATCAACTCCGGGGCCGGGCTCGCCGTCCTGCTGATGAGCGCCGCCTTCCCGGGCGCGCTGGCGCTCCAGCCCGTCGCGGCTTTCGCCGGCGCGCTCGTCACCGCGCTCATCATCTTCGCCCTCTCGCTCGGGGCGGGTACGAGCCGGTTGACGGTCGTCCTGGCCGGTATCGCGCTCTCGACCATCTTCGGGGCGGGCATGAACGCCGTCCTCATCGTCAACCCGGACGTCTACGTCGGTGCCAGTACGTTCCTGGTCGGCGGACTGGCGGGCATGACGCTCGCCAAGCTGACCTGGCCGGCGGCGTACATCCTCATCGGCCTCGTGGTCGCCCTGTTCCTGGCCGGGCGGCTCACCATCCTGACGCTCGGCGACACGACCGCCCACTCGCTCGGCCTCGCCGTGGGCCGGTGGCGGCTCGGGCTGCTCGGGCTCGCGGCGCTGCTCGCCGGGGCGGCGGTGAGCTTCGCAGGTCTGCTCGGCTTCGTCGGGCTCATCGTGCCGCACATGGTCAAGTTCATCGTCGGTCACGACGCCCGCGTCGTCCTGCCCCTCAGTGCCGCGCTGGGGGCGGCGTTCGTCGTCGGCTGCGACCTGGTGGCGCGCGTCGCCTTCGCGCCGTACGAACTCCCGGTCGGCATCCTGATGGCCTTCCTCGGCGGGCCGTTCTTCATCTACCTCATCATCCGGAACCGGCGGGTGGGCGATGGCTAGCCACGCTATTCGCCTTCACGGGGTCACGTACTCCTACACCCGCCGGCCCCTCATCGCGGGCTTCGACCTCGACATCGCCCCAGGTGAGGTCACCAGCATCGTGGGGCCGAACGGCTGCGGGAAGTCGACGTTGCTGAAGATCATCGACGGCCTCGTCACGCCGCACGCGGGCGAGGTCATGATCGGCGGACAACCGGCGCGGTCACTCGGCGGCAAGGCGCGGGCCCGGCGGATCGCGCTGCTCCCGCAGGGTGTCCGGCCGCCGGTGATGAGCGTGGAAGCGCTCGTGGCCTGCGGGCGGTACCCCCACCACCACGGCCTCCGCCGCCTCGGCCCGGGGGACCGGGAGCACATCGACGCGGCCCTCACGAGTACGGGGATCGCGCACCTGCGGGACCAGGACGTCCGTCACCTGTCCGGCGGAGAGCGCCAGCGGGCGTACATCGCCCTGATCCTCGCCCAGGACACGGACATCATCTTGATGGACGAGCCGACGACGTACCTCGACGTCCACGCCTGTCACGAGATCATGGGCCTCGTCCGCCAGCTGAACGCGGCGGGGAAGACCATCATCATGGTCAACCACGATATCGACCTCGCGCTGCGCTACTCGGACCGCGTGGCGGTCATGGCCGGCGGCCGGCTGCTGGGTCTGGGTGACGTGGCGGAGACGCTCGCCAGCGGGGTAATCGAACGGGCCTTCCACGTCAGCGTCGACCGGATCGAGTCGGCAAACGGGATCGCGTACGCGGTCTTCCCCGTCAAGGCCTAGGTTCCCCAGTGACTTCGTCATCCGCGTGCCCGGTGGGACCGGATGAGCGAGTCGATGCCCGAGGGGGAGAGGACGAACTCGGTCCCGAGGACGATCCCGCCGATGACGCCGGCCGCCGCGCCCGTCACCGAGTGGGCGAGGACCAGGTTGCGGGTCGCCAACGGCAGGGCGCGCCGGTAGACCACCGAGCGGACCCCCGCCAGGATGTCGTCGCTGGCGGCGGTCAACGGACTGCCGAGGACGATGCGGGCCGGGTTGCAGATGTGGACGAGGGCGGCGACGGCCTCGCCGATCCGGTCGGCGGCCTCGCGGACGAGGTGGGTCGCCGTGGCGTCGCCGGAGTGGACCAGTCGGCCCAGATCGGCGGTGGTGAGCGTGGGATCGCCCTTGGCCTGGCGCAGATGACGGGTGATGGCGGCCACGGAGGAAGTGGCCTCGATACAACCGACATTACCACACGAGCAGACGACCCCGGACTGGGCGGTCTCCTGGCCACCGGTCAGCCGGAGGTGGCCGATGTCGAGGGCCGCGCCGTCGGCACCGTGGTGCAACTGGCCGTCGGCGGTGACCAGGCCCCCGCCGATCCCCGTCCCGATCTTGACGAACAACAGGGGCAGCTGGTCGGGCGGGAGGCACCGGGCCTCGCCCAGCGCCATGAGGTTGACGTCGTTGTCCACGAGCGTGGGACAGCCGAAAGACGTGGTCAAGGCGTGGGCGACGGGGTACTCGTCCCAACCGGGCATGATGGGCGGACGGACCGGCCGTCCGCCGTGGATGTCCACCGGACCGGGCAACGACATGACCACCACCCGGATCTGGTGGGCGTCGAGACCGCGCCGGGTGACCATGTCGAGCGCGGAGCGGGTGACGAGGTCCAGGATGGCCTCCGGCCCGTCCGCGATGTCGAGGTCGATCCGGGTCTGGGCGAGGATCGCCTGGGCGAGGTTGGCCAGCGCGAGGTTGGCGTGGTGCGGCGTCAGGTCGGCGACCAGGACGAACCCGCAGGCGGGGTTGAGCGCCAATTGTTCCGCCGGGCGGCCGCGTCCCGCCGCGGTCCCTGACTCCCGCCTCAGGACGATGTCCGAACGGACCAGCCGGTCCAACTGGGCGTTGAGCGTCGAGCGGGCGAGCCCGGTGGCGGTGACTAAGCCCGGCCGGGTGGTTGCCGTACCCGCGGCGATGAGGCGGGTCACCAACGCGGCGACGCGGTCGGTCATCGGCCATCGCGTGTCGATCAGGTCGGCCAGGCGGGCTTTCGGTAAAACGTCCAGTGGCATGGGGTCATTCTCGCACGGCCACTGCCCGAATTTCGTCGGAATTGACATTATTTTAGTAGTTGACGGTGACATTTCCCGTACCTAGAGTGTGGGTGGGGCAAATTGGCGTGGTAGCGACGAGTAAATTCGGGTGGAGGACGGTCGGAGTGGATCGGGAACGGTTGCTGGAGGCGCGGGGGATCGTGAAGCGTTTCCCCGGCGTACGGGCGCTGGACGGCGTCGACTTCGACGTCCTGCCCGGCGAAGTCCATTGTCTGTTGGGTCAGAACGGCGCCGGCAAGTCCACCCTGATCAAGGTCCTCGCGGGCGCCCACCGGCCCGATGCCGGGACGATCGTCTGGCAGGGTACGGAACTGAGCTTCCCCAATCCCGTGTCCGCCCTGGCGGCCGGGATTGTGACGATGTACCAGGAGCTCGACGTCGTCGACGGACTGACCGTGGCGGAGAACATCTTTCTCGGCCACGAGCGTTCGCGCCTCGGGTTCACCAGCCGGCTCGCCGCCCGGGCCGAGGCCAGGGCGCTGCTTGCGCGCCTCGGGCACTCCGAAATCTCGCCCGATACCGAAGTGGGCAGCCTCCGCGCCGCCGGCAAACAGATCGTCTCCCTGGCCCGCGCGCTGTCCCACGACGCCAAACTCATCATCATGGACGAACCCAGCGCCATCCTGGACTCCGAAGAGGTCGCCAGCCTGTTCAAGCTGGTCCACGACCTGACCAGCGAGGGTATTGGTGTGGTCTATATCTCCCACCGGCTCGAGGAGATCCGGGAGGTCGGTGACCGTGTGACTGTGTTGAAGGACGGGCGGACCGTCGCCAGCGGTCTCGCGGTCGCGGACACCTCGACCGCCGAGGTGATCGCCCTGATGACCGGACATGAGAGCTTGTCGGTCTTCCCGCCGCGCGCCGCCCGGCCCCGTGACGAGGTGGTGCTCACCGTGCAGGACTTGGGTCTCGCGGGGGTGTTCGACGGCGTGTCCTTCGACCTGCACGCCGGGGAGATCATCGGTCTGGCCGGTCTGGTGGGTTCGGGGCGGTCGGAGATCCTCGAGACCGTCTACGGGGCCCGGCGGGCGACGACGGGGCAAGTCCGGGTCCAGGACAAGCCACTCCGTCGCGGCTCGGCCGCGGCGGGGGTCGCGGCCGGGCTGGGACTCTGTCCCGAGGAACGTAAGTCCCAGGGGTTGTTGCTGGAGGAGCCCGTCACCCGGAACA
>JAIRVA010000238.1 GCA_031254155.1 Propionibacteriaceae bacterium | reverse complement strand
GCCGTACCCGTCATGAGCGAGGTGACGGCGGCGGCGACCGCCCGGCCCTCGTCGGAGTCGTACGCGAGGCCAAGCGCCATGAGCAGGGCGCCGAGGTTCGCGTACCCGATCCCCAGTTGCCGGAACTTGCGGGTGTTGACCCCGATGGGCTCGGTCGGGAAGTCCGCGAAACAGATCGAGATGTCCATCGCCGTGATGACGATCTCGACCGCGGCGATGAAGCCATCGACGTCGAAAGTGTCGTCGTCACGCAGGAACTTCATGAGGTTGAGCGAGGCCAGGTTGCACGACGAATTGTCGATGCTCATGTACTCGCTGCACGGGTTGGACGCCGTGATCGGGCCCGAGGCCGGGATCGTGTGCCAGGCGTTGATCGTGTCGTTGTACTGGATGCCGGGGTCGGCGCACTTCCAGGCCGCGGTCGCGATCTTCGTGAACAGCTCGCGCGCCCGGACGGTGGCGACCGTGTGGCCGTCCAGGCGGGCGGTCAGGTTGAAGGGCTGGTCGGCGTCGACGGCCCGCATGAACTGGTCGGAGACGCGGACGGAGTTGTTGGCGTTCTGGTACTGCACCGAGGCGATGTCCACGCCGCCCAGATCCATGTCGAAGCCGGCGTCCCGCAGCGCGCGGATCTTCTCCTCTTCGCGGGCCTTGGTGTCGACAAACTCTTCGATGTCGGGGTGGTCGACGTCGAGGATCACCATCTTCGCCGCGCGCCGGGTGGCGCCGCCGGACTTGATCGTCCCCGCCGAGGCGTCGGCGCCCCGCATGAAGCTCACCGGCCCCGAGGCCGTGCCGCCCGAGGACAGTAACTCCTTGCTGGACCGGATCCGGGAGAGGTTGACCCCCGCGCCGGAGCCGCCCTTGAAGATGAAGCCCTCCTCGCGGTACCAGGTGAGGATCGAGTCGATCGAGTCGTCCACGCTCAAGATGAAGCAGGCGGACACCTGTTGCGGCGCCGGGGTGCCGACGTTGAACCAGACCGGGGAGTTGAAGCTGAACACCTGGTGGAGCAGCATCCACGTCAGCTCATCGGCGAAGACGGCGGCGTCCGCGCCGGTGGCGAAATAGCCCTCCCGCTCACCGGTCGCCCGGTACACTCCCACGACCCGGTCGATGAGCGTCTTGAGGCTCGCTTCGCGCCCCGGCGAGCCGAGGGCGCCGCGGAAGTATTTCGTGGTGACGATCGTCGAGGCGTTGGCGCTCCAGAAGTCCGGGAACTCGACACCGGTTTGTTCGAACACGATGTCGTTGGTCTTCCAGTTGGTCTGGACCACGTCACGCCGCCCCCAGGTCACCTCGTCGTACGGGTGGACGCCAGCGGAGGAAAAGCGACGCTCAATGTGCAAGCCGGAACGGGAAACGAGGGGAGACGACATGGCATAAGCCTTTCTGGACGGAAGTCGGAGTTAGTGGGTCTGGGGCCGGTTGCGGAGTGCGGCAATGCCGGTTTCAAAGTCCTCAACCGAGGCGTAGTTTTCGTAGACGGAGGCGAAGCGGAGATACGCGACCTCGTCCAGTTCGCGCAGGGGCGGCAGGATGGCGAGCCCGACACGTTCGGCGGGGACCTCGGCCAGGTGGAGCGAACGAATCGTGTCCTCGACCTGCTGGCCGAGCTTGGCCAGGTCGTCGTCGGACACCGGGCGGCCCTTGCACGCCTTGCGGACACCCTGGACGACCTTGTCACGCAGGAAGGGCTCCACCACTCCCGAACGCTTGACGACGGCCAGTTGGGTCTGTTCCACGGTCGTGAAGCGGCGCTCGCACTGCGGGCACTGCCGACGCCGCCGGATGCTGGCACCGTCGTCCGCGACGCGCGAGTCAGTCACACGCGAGTCGGCGTTCTTACAGTACGGACAATGCATTCCCTGCTCCTGTTCGTCATCCGTGAAGTCGTCTTCACTGGGCGATAACCACTACAACTGGTGGAATCACACCGATGTTACTACTAGATGTAGTAGGTGGGCAAAGCCGACACGCCGTGTCACGGTGACGGAAAATTCCTCGTCACGCGAGGTTCCGCGCGAGCGTCCAAGCGATGCACACTACCACCAGGGCGACCGGCCAGTAGCGCGCGACCGCCCACGGTACCCACCGCGTGCCGCGGTCCGGATGGCGGATCACCTCCCCGGTCCACCCGATGAGCCGAAGGCCCAGAAGCCCGCCGGCGACGAACACGACGGGGTTGCTCCGCCACGCCCCGGCGAGGTCACCGTGGAGGAGGGCCACGCCCAGGTGGGTACCCCCGCAGAAGGGACAGAGCCACCCGGTGGTCGCCCGGAGCAGGCAGGGTACCCCCCAGCCCGTGAGAGCGTACACAAGGCTCAAGACCACGCCCGCGCCGACAACCACCCCGGCCGACGCCAGGGCCTCGCCGGGTCGCCGCGGTGCGGGAGCCGCCATGATCACCTCCAAGACAAAACCACCCTACCGCGCTAGTCTGGACCGCGGAGGTACCATCATGAGCAACGCGACGGGGTCTGGCCCGGCAAACGGCGGCGAACCGACACCTGGCTACACACCCGCACCCTCGTACCAGCCCGTCGAACCCCCGCCCCAGTACCGGCCCGCCGCGCCGCTGCCCGGCTACGGCCAGTCTGCCCCGGCGCCGGCCCCGCTGCCCGGCTACGGCCAGCTGACACCGACGTACGCCACCCCCCTGCCCGCCAGGCCCACGCCCGCCCCCGCCCTTGGCGGGCAGACCCGCCTCGCCGACTGGCCCAAGCGGGTGCAAAGCGCCCTCATCGACTGGGGACCCATCGTCGCCCTGGGCGTCGTCAGCCTCTTCTTCAGCGGGGTCGTGGACGGCCTCCTGGCGCTCGTGGCCGTCGCCTGGGGGGTGTACAACATCGGCTTCCTCGGCGGCAAGACCGGCGTGACCATCGGCCGGAGCGTTGCCCACACCCGGCTCGTGCGGGAGGACACGGGGGCCCCGCTCGGCGCCGGGCCCGGCATCGCCCGCTACTTCCTCCACGGCATCGACGCCGTCGCTTGCGGCATCGGCTTTCTGTTCCCGCTCTTCACCCCGAAGAAGCAGACCATCGCCGACATGATCATGAAGAGCGTGGTCGTCGAACGCTAAGCGCCTGGTCACGGGAGGTTGGACACCGAGAGAAAGGCCCAGACGAGCGTTCCCCAGGCCGCCGCGAAGACGGCCCCCACCGTCGCCAGCACCACGTGACGCGCCGTCGTCTGGGCGGCGCGGGCCTGGGCCGCCGCGCGCGCCGACAGCCGTCGCGCGCGCGCCGAGACATCCCCCTCCCGGACGAGATGCAGTCCCCCTAATCCACCTTCCCGCTGGTCAACTACCAGTTCCACGTACTCCATCGCACTCATGTCAATCCTTTCGTCGAGTCCGGCTAGAATCAGTCTTCCCAGCCGGTCCGACATTTTTTGGCCCACCATCGAACAGCTGTTTGATTTTTGAGAAAAGATCCGCTAGACTGTGCGGCATGACAACCTCACACAAGCCCACCGCCCCGTACCACAAGAACGTGGCCGAACTCCCCGACGGCCCGGCCGGCGCCGACGGTCTCACCCTGCGCCAGCGCCGCATCCTGGAGTTCGTCATGACCTCGACCCAGCAGCGCGGGTACCCGCCGACCGTGCGCGAGATCGGCGCGGCGGTCGGACTCACTTCGCCGTCGTCGGTCGCCCACCAGTTGCGTAACCTGGAGAACCGGGGCTACCTCCGCCGCAACCCGAACCTCCCGCGGGCGCTGGAGATCCGCCTCCCCGGCCTGCCGGGCGCCGAGGCGACCGCCGACCCCGGCCTGCGGGTGCCGCTGCTCGGCCGTATCGCGGCCGGAGTCCCCATCACCGCCGAACAGAACCTGGAAGACACGTACGTCCTGCCCGAACAACTCGTCGGTACGGGCACGCTCTTCATGCTGGAGGTCCACGGCGACTCGATGGCCGACGCGGCGATCTGCGACGGCGATCTCGTTGTCGTCCGCCAGCAAGCCAGCGCGGAAAACGGTGAGATCGTCGCGGCCCTGCTCGGCGACGAGGCGACGGTCAAAACGCTGAAGAAGACCCCCGGCCAGGTCTGGCTCCTGCCCCAGAACCGGCTGTACTCCCCCATCGACGGCAACGACGCGACCATCCTCGGCAAGATCGTCGCCGTCCTGCGCCGGGTGTAGTCGTCTTCGGAACCACCGATCCCTTACGTGGCTCCCAGACCGGCGAGGAACCGGCTGGGACGGGCCGGGCGGCCGCCGGCCGTGACCGGCCACGTCAGACGCAGAAACGTCCGGGCGCGCGTCAGGCCGACATACAACAACCGCCGTTCCTCGGCGAGTTGCGCGGCGCTCCGGGCGAGCGGACTGGGGACGGTGCCATCGTGGAGACCGCCGAGCGTGACCCCCTCCCACTCGCGCCCCTTCGCGCCGTGGAGGGTACCGAGTCCAACGCCTAGCCGCCCGAAGGGTACCCCCTCGTCGGCGAGGATCTGGCGGATGGACTCCACGCCCGCGTGGGTCCGGAAAAGGACGGCCAGGTCGCCCCACGCCACCCCGTCGGCGTGCCGGTCCTTCAGCCACCGGGCCGTCGCCACCGCCTCGTCCAGGGCGTCGCGGGCGGGCACCAGTTCGACCGCCGGGCCCGCCCCCCGGGCTGACTGTAACCGGCGAGGTGACCGCCCGACCGCGGCGGCCGCCTCCAGGACGGGCGTCGTCGACCGGTAATTGGTCGTGAGCACCAGTTCGCCCGCACCAGGGCGGCCAGCCGCGAACGACTCAAGGTACTGCGAGCGGGCGCCCGCGAAGGTGTGGATGGTCTGGGCCGGGTCACCGACCACGCAGACGTCCCGCCGGCCGCCGGTCCACAGTTCGACGAGGCGCCACTCGACCGGGGACACATCCTGGAACTCGTCGAACACGAAATGGCGGTACGTCGCCCGGACCTGCTTCGCCACGTCCGGTTGTGTCGCGAGGAGGGCGACCGTACACAGCAACAGATCGTCCAGGTCGATGACGCAGGCGGCCTGTTTGGCCTCTTCATAAGCGACAATCGCATCGGCCACGCTATCGGAGGTGACGTGGAGGAGAGTCCGGCGGTCGGTGCGGGCCAGGCCGATATAGTCCTCCGGCAAGACGTTGGTCTGCTTCGTCCACGAAATCTCGGCGGCGACCTCGGCCACCTCGGCGGGCGTCGCGGCGAGTCCCACCCGCGTACACGCCTGGGCGACCAGCGGCTCGCGCCGGTCCTCGACCCGGGGCAGGGCGCTGCCGTACGCCTGCGGCCAGAAATACTGCGCCTGACGGAGCGCCGCCGAGTGGAAGGTCCGCGACTGGACCCCCCGGACACCCATCGCCTCCAGGCGCGTCCGGACCTCGGCCGCCGCGGCGGTAGTGAACGTACACGCGAGCGTGGCGCGCGGATCGATGGCACCGGCCAGCACCGCGTACGCCAACCGGTGGGTGATGGTCCGCGTTTTGCCCGTCCCGGCCCCCGCGATCACGCCGAGCGGCTCGCCGAGCGTCTCGGCGACCCGCCGCTGGTCGGGGTCCAGGCCATCAAGAATTTGGGCAACGTCCACCTGACCAACTGTGCCACGCCACACCCGAACTGGGAAAATGTCTGAGGTATGCCCTAACGTGAGGGTGTGATCCGCTACCAAGCCGCCATGATCGAGACCCTGGCCGACCGCCTCGGCCGCGTCCTGGCGACGCCGCCGGCCGATCCGTTCGCCCCCGACCTGGTCCTGACCCGCCAGGGCGGGCTGAGCCGCTGGCTCGCGCAACGGCTCAGCCTGACCCTTGGCTCGTCTGGCGCCACCGACGGCGTGTGTGCCGGGACCCGGTTCGCGACCTGTGACACGGTGGCCGCCCTGGTCCGGCCCGGGCCGTCGCCGTGGTCGGCGGAGGCGCTGGTGCCCGCCGTGCTGGGCGGACTCGTCGACCTCGTCGACACCCCGGCCTTCGCCCAGGTCCGGGCCCACCTCGCCGGTCCCGCCACCCGGCCCCACCGGCGGGACGCCTTCGCCCGGGCGACGGCCGCCCGGCTGGCCGGCTACGCCCGGTGGCATCCCGGCCTGCTGGCCGCGTGGCGGGACGGGCGGCTCATCTCTCCCGGCGGCGCGCCGCTGCCCGACCCGTTCCGCTGGCAGGCTGACCTCGTCAACCGCCTTAGTGACATGATCGGCAGTCCGGAGGCCGACACCACCGCGGTCTGCCGGCGCGCCGCCGAGTCGGCCGCCCAGTACGCCCGGATCGCCGTGTTCTGCCCCGAACCGCTCGCCCCGGCCGATGAGCGGCTCCTCCAGGCCCTGGACGTTCCGGGCCGGGATGTGCTCGTCTTCACGGCAACGTACGGCCCCGGCGGCGGGCTGGCGGAGCCGCTCGCCCGCGCGAACGCCGCCACCCTGGACCGTCTCGATCCCCGCGTCACCCGCCTGGAGGCGCCCGCCCGGCCGGTGACCCTGCTCACATCCCTCCAGCAGGCCCAGGCGACCGGGGAAATCACCCCCGCGCCGTTCGACGCCTCGGTCCAGATCCACCCGGTCCAGTCCGACCAGCAGGTGGACGCCCTGGCGGACACCCTCGTGACGCTGCTCGCCCGCGACCCGACGTTGGAGCCGCGCGACATCCTCGTCCTCGTCCACGGCCTGGAGACCCACCTCGGCCTCCTCCAGGCCTTTTTCCGGCCCGACGACACCCCCGGAGCGAGCCCGCGCCACACCATCCGGGCGACCATCGCGACCGGGGCGCCCCCGGCCGGGACCGTGGCGGACGTGTTGGCGTTCGTCATCAGCCTGGTCCGAGGGCGCGCGACCGCGGACGACCTCACCCGCCTTCTGAGCTTCCCGGCGGTCATGGCGTTCTTCGGCTACGGTCCGGAGGACCTCGACCGCCTGCACCTGCTGGTCACCGCCTCGGGCATCCGGTGGGGCGTGAGCGGACCCCAGCGCGCCGGCTCTGGCATGGCCGACTTCGCCCAGAACACCTGGATGGCCGGTCTGGGCCGCCTCGTCCTCGGGGTCGCGCTGAGCGAAGATGACCTGGAATACCGGGGTACGGTCCTGCCCCTCGACGCCGTCGACTCGGACACCGTCCGCCTCGTCGAGGCGCTCGGACAGATCATCGCCGGCGTACGGGCCTGCGGCGACCTGTGGTCGGTACCCGCCCCGCCCGCCGACTGGGCGGAGCGTTTCCGTGCGGCCCTCGACGCGCTGACCGGTCCCGACTGGGCGGCCACGCCGGTGGGAGCCGCCCTGGCGGCGGTCGCGGCCAGGACCGCGCCGCCGCTCACCCTGGCTGAAGCGGAGTCCCTCTTCCGCGCGGCCTGGGCGGACCAGACCTGGCACTCCGCCTTCTTGACCGGCGACCTCGCCGTCACGCGGTTCGGTACGCTCACGCTCGTCCCCCACCGCTGCGTCGTCGTCCTCGGCCTCGACGCCGACACCTTCCCGGGCCAGCCGCCGACCGACGGCGACGCCGTGACCGCGGCGGCTCCGGCCGCGGCAGAAGACCAGCGGCAACGCGACCGCCAGGTCTTTGCCGACGCCGTCCGGGCCGCCCGCGACACCCTGGTCGTCATCTACCCAGGCGCCGACGCGGCGGGAGCGGTGACTCCCCGGCCCACCCCGCTCACCGACCTGCTCCACCTCGCGGCCCGCGTCGCCGGTACGTCGGACCTGGCCGCCGAGGCGGCCCTCGTCACCCGGCGGACCCCGGCTGCCGCCCCACCACCGCGGATCGTCGCCCGCCCGCGGCAGCGCGAACTGGTGGCGGATATCGGCCCGCTCACCGAGGTCACCCTCGACGACCTGGGTGACGTGTTCGCCAACCCGGCGCGCTACTGGCTCCGCCGCCACGCGGGCCTCATCCCGTCGGCGCTCCGGGTGGAAGACCCCGCGCCGGTCGAGATGAGCCTCGTACCAACGGCGCTTGACAGCTGGGAGATCACCCAGCGGATGGTCCGCCTCCTCCTTGGCGGCAAGGACCCGGACCGGATCGTCCAGGCCGAGCTGCGCCGGGGCCAGCTACCACCGGGCGAGGCGGGGGCCATGGCCGCGGCGGACAGCCTCACCCAGGCCCAGGACATCGTCTTCCGGGCCCGCGCCCACCTCACACTCCCCCTGACGTGGCGAAGCCTCGACCTCGCCGGCGATGGTGTGCCCGGCCTCACCGGACAGGTGGGCGTGCACGGTACGACGACGCTCGAGGTCCTGGCCGGGCGCGTCCAGCCACACCACCAGATCCGCGCCTGGCTCCGCCTGCTCGCGCTCCAAGTGGCGTACCCCGGCGAACCGTGGCGCGCGGTTCTGACCGGCCGGCGCCTGACCGTCACCCTCGTACCACCACCGGGCGACGAGGCCAACCGCGAACTCGACTACCTTAGGCGAGTCCATCAGGCCGGCCTGGCCTCGCCCCTGCCACTCCCGCCGGCGCCCGCCGCCCACCTGGCACGGTACGCCGCCCGCGCCCTCCCGCCCAACCTGGTCGAGATCGACCGGCGCCTCGACGCGGTGTGGGAGCGCGACCCGGCCTGGCCCAGGCTCTGGCCGACGCCGGCGGCGATGCAGGCCCTGCCCGCCCACCCCGACGAGACCCGCCCCGGGGAGGCCCAACCGACGCGGTTCCTGGCGCTGGCATGCGGGGTCTACGTCCCCCTGATCCGGGCGGGAGGTGTCTCATGAGCGGGTTACCCAAACCGGGCGAGACGCTCGTCATCGAGGCCAGCGCCGGGACCGGCAAGACCTGGCGGATCTCCGAGCTCGCCTCACGGTTCATCGCGGAACGGGGGACGCCGGTCTCCCAGATCGCGATTGTCACCTTCTCCGCCGCGGCGGCCGCCGAGGTTGAGAACCGGACTCGCACGCGGCTGCAGGCCGACGCCCAGGCGGCAACCGGGCGCACCCGGTCGCGCCTGGAGTCCGCGCTGGCCGACTTCGACCTGGCGCCGATCATGACCACACACGGTTTCTGCGACCGCCTCCTCTCCCAGTTGGGCATCCTCGCCGACCACGACCCGACCGACACCCTGGCGACGGATCTCGGCGACCTCGCCACCCAGGCGTGCGCCGACCACTTTCTGCGGCTGCGCCGCCAGGGGCAGCTTCGGTTCACGTTCGACCAGGCGCTCGCCTGGGTCCGGGCGGCCCTGTTCGCCCCCGGCGCGCCCGTCGTACCCGCCGGGACGGACGCGGCCCGGTTCACCGACGCCGTCCGTGACCTCGTCGAACAGCGCAAACGGCGGGCCGGGGTGTACACCTTTGACGACATGCTCACCCGCTGCCGTGACACGGTGGTGGACCCGGTGACGGGGCCGCCCGCGCGGGCCCGCCTCGCCGGCCTCTACCCCGTGGTTCTCGTGGACGAGTTCCAGGACACCGACACGATCCAG
>JAIRVA010000120.1 GCA_031254155.1 Propionibacteriaceae bacterium | reverse complement strand
CGATTCTGGAAGATTAGGACGGGCCGGGGTTTTGAGGAGTACGTACCGCCAGACGCCACGACAATGTCGCCAAACGCTGTCACCATTCACCCCAGTCGGCCCGCGCCTCGTCCCACCAGGCCAGGTCGGCCTCGTCCCGGGGGCTGGCGGTGAGGCTCAGCGGGATTACCCGGTCCCGGACAGTTTGAACTGCGAGCATGCGAACAACCGTGGGCGCATCCAACCCAACCCCGGCCGCAATTGCACTGAATTGCTCCTTGAGTTCTGGGTCCATCCGAACTGTAAGCGTTGCCGTCGGCATTTCTGACTCCATTTGTCATCACTTGATGTGAATATCGTATCATACGACCCATGAATCGTCTCGCCCGGAAGGGTCTTGCCTGGATGTGGGGTCTTGACAGTGTTCAGGGTTGGTCGAGGACTTCGTGTGTACCAACCCGACGCCAGACAACATGTGGTTGACCGTCGATGACCGCCGTACCGACCTGGAAAGTCGCCCGCCCGTCGGGGGAAAAGGTCATCTCGTACACCCCCTCGGCACCGCGAACGCCCTTGACCCGCAGACCGGGGCGCAGGCCTTGGCCGGAGCCAAGGTCGGCAACGAAGCGCCGGAGCGTAACCAACAGTCGCCGCTTCTACTCCGGGGTTCGGCTAACCCAGCTTCAGAATAGCCGGAAATCAGATTTCCGTACAACGATGGTCGCCACCTGACCGGAACGCAGCGGCGTTGCGCCTCCCCCGCCAATGCGGTAGCGTGTTCGCCGTGTTGGAGATACAAAGCGTTAGCCGGGCGTTCGGCAAAGTCCAGGCCCTCGACAAAGTGAGTTTCACCGTCGAGCGGGGCGGGATGACCGGCTTCATCGGCGGGAACGGGGCCGGCAAGACAACCACGATGCGAGTGGTGATGGGGATCATCTCGGCCGACGCCGGGCAGGTCCGGGTGAACGGGCAGCCGATCACGCCGGCCGACATTCACACCTTCGGGTACATGCCCGCCGAGCGCGGGTTGTACCCCAAGATGAAGGTGGCCAAGCAGCTCGCGTACTTCGCCGAGATCAAAGGTACGCCCACCAAGGCCGCCCAGCAGGAGGCGTACAGCTTACTCGAGCGTCTGGGCTTGTCGGAACGGGCAAATGACCCCGTGACCAACTTGTCATTGGGCAACCAACAACGGGTCCAGATCGCGGCCGCCCTCATCGGCGACCCCCAGTTGCTCATCATGGACGAGCCGTTCTCCGGCCTCGACCCGCTCGCGGTGGACGCGGTGGGCGAGATCATGCGGGAGTACGCGGACCGCGGGGTACCGATCCTCTTCTCGTCCCACCAGCTTGATCTGGTCGAGCGGCTCTGTGACCACCTCGTTATCATCGCGTCGGGCCAGATCCGCGCCGCCGGGTCGCGGACGGCGCTGCTGCAGGCGCACGCCGGGCGGACGTACGAGATCGCGGCGGACGGGCTGGACTGGCTGCGCGAGGTACCCCACGTGACCGGGCTCGTCCTGACCGCCAGTCCAGGCCCCGGGGCTCCGGCCACAAGCGACCCGACTCCCCCGGTCGTCCGCTTCGCCGTCGACGTACCCACCGATGCCGAGGCCGACGCCGTCGCCCAGGCCGTCCTGCAGCGGGCCTTGTCGAACGGCCCGGTCCGGCGGTTCGACCGCTGGACCCCCGACCTCGCCGACGTGTTCCGCGAGGTCATCGTCGACGCGCCGACCACGGGACCGGCCGGGTCCCCCGGGTCAGTACGGAAGACGACAATACCTGTACGCGCCGACGGACTACGAGGTCGTGCGGACCGAGGACCGGTCGTACGGTCGGAAAGCGAGCCAAAATGAGACCCATCTCCCCCCTCAACCAGGTCTGGATCGTGGCCCGCCGCGAGATGGACGAACGCGTCCACGCCCGCTCGTTTATCGTTACCACGCTCATCTTTGTCATTCTCATCATCGGCGGCATCCTCCTCGGCGGTGGCCTGCTGGGCGGGTCCGATTCGGGATCGACCAGCAAAACGACCGTCGCCGTACCGGCCAGCCTGCCCGAAGCGGCCGCCCTCGCCGCCGCTTTCGACGTCACCCAGGTCGCGACCGCGGACGACGCGGTGGCAGCGGTCCAAGACGGTACGGTCGACGCGGCGGTCGTCACCAGTACGACGGGTGAAGTCGTGGTCGTGGCGCTCACCAAGGCCCCGTCCGACCTTGTCGGAGCCCTGACGGTGACGCCCGCAGTCCAGCTGCTCGACACCGCGGGTGCGGTCAACCAGGCGATGGCCGCCATCATCCCGATCGTCTTCGGCGTCGTGTTCATGATGATCACCATGATCTCGATCAACCCGATCGCGGTGAACACCGTGGTCGAGAAGCAGACGCGGATCGTGGAGATCCTGCTCGGGTCGGTCCGGGCGCCGGTCTTGCTCGCCGGCAAGGTCATCGGCAATACCCTCGTCGCCTTCCTGCAAACCCTCGTTCTCGCCGCGGCGGCCATCGGCTCGCTGGTGGCGTCGGGCCACGCCGATTGGCCGGGCCAACTCACGGGGCCGATCCTGTGGTACATCCCCTTCTTCCTGGTCGGCTTCATCCTCATGGCCACCATGAGTGCCGGTCTCGCCTCGCTGGTGTCCCGCCAGGAGGATGTCACGACCGCCATCTCGCCGCTGACCATCCTCGTCATGTTGCCGTACATGGTGCCGCTCTTCCTCACCACCGCTCAGAACTGGCACGGCATGATGATCGCTTCCTACTTCCCCATCGTCTCGACCGTTGTCGTCCCGACGCGGATGGCCCTGGGGCAAGGTACCTGGGTGGAGGCCCTCATCTCGCTGGCGATTCTGCTAGTGACGACGGTGTTGGCCGTCCTGGCCGCCGCGCGGGTTTACCGGTATTCTCTGTTGTTGACTGGCAAGAAGATCTCCTTCCGTACGGCGTTGCGCGCCAAGTCCGAACTGTCGTAAGTCCGTCGCGGGACCTCGCGCGGCGCCCACGTCCACTAAGCTGGGTACGCAAGTCTTAATGGAAGGTGGCACGTGGACATCGCGGTTGTCGGGTCGGGGTACGTCGGGTTCGCCAACGCCGTTGCCTTGGCGCAACACCACGCCGTCACCGTGGTCGACATCGACCCGGCGAAGATCGCGGCGATCCGCGCCGGGCACTCCCCGCTGGCGGAGGCGGATGTGACGGCCTTTTTGGACAGTACGCCGCTGACGCTCGCCGCGACGGACGACCTGGCCGAAGCGGTACGAACGGCCGAGTGGACCATCATCGCCACCCCGACCGACTACGACGCGGACACGAACCACTTCGACACGTCGTCGGTCGAGTCGTCGATTGAGGCGGCGCTGGCGGCCAATCCTCGTACTGCTATTGTCATCAAGTCGACCATCCCGGTCGGCTTCACCGAGTCGATGCGGGAGCGGCATCCGGGCGCGGTCATCATCTTCGTCCCCGAGTTTCTCCGCGAGGGCAAGGCGCTCGACGACTGCCTGCGCCCCTCGCGGATCATCGTCGGCGACCCCGGCGAGCGGGGCCGGTCCTTCGCCGACCTGATGGTCGCGGCGACAACGACGCCGGCGGTTCCCGTACTGCTGACCGGTTCCCGCGAGGCCGAGGCCATCAAGCTGTTCGCCAACTCCTACCTCGCGCTGCGGGTGGCGTACTTCAACGAGATCGACACGTACGCCCTCTCCGAAGGACTCGACGCGCGCGCAATCATTGCCGGTGTCGGGCTGGACCCGCGGATCGGCAGCTTCTACAACAATCCGTCTTTTGGATACGGGGGGTACTGCCTGCCCAAGGACACCAAACAATTGCTGGCCAACTATTCGGGCATCCCGCAGGACCTGATTTCAGCGGTGGTGAGGGCAAATGCCACCCGGATGTCCGTCATCGCGGCCGACATTCTGGCGCGCGGACCGCGCGTGGTGGGAGTCCACCGGCTCATCATGAAGTCCGGTTCTGACAACTTCCGTTCGTCGTCGGTGTTCGGCGTGATTGAGCGGCTGCGGGCCGCGGGCGTGGACGTGATCGTCTACGAACCGGCGGCGGGGGGTACCACGATCGCGGGCTGCGAACTCGTCGGCGATCTGGCCGGTTTCAAGGCCCGCAGCGACGTCATCATCACCAACCGGGCAGCCCCGGAATTGGCCGACGTGGCGGACAAGGTGTACACCCGGGACCTCTACGGCCGGGACTAACACCCGCTTGGTACCTTCGGGCTGCCCGGGGAACAGCTAGAATAGGTACGCGCTGGCGAGATCGCATAGTGGTCTAGTGCAGCCGCCTTGAAAGCGGCCAGGTGTCAAAGCCTCCAGGGTTCGAATCCCTGTCTCGCCGCCAAGGGAGGCAGGGACGCCGCACGGTTGCGAAGAAACGGTACCGATTTGGCCAGTTTTGGACCCGCTTTTTCGCAACCGCCACCGGCCTGTGGTCACGGGCCGGGGAGGCGGAGGGCTTCGCCGTCGCGGACGGCCAGGCCGTCGGCAACCAGGGTGGTGATCGCCCGCGCGGCCGCGCGGTGGACGGGTAGGAGCGCGGCGACGGGGACGGATTCGCCTTCGGCCTCCCGCAGTAGGGCGAGGATGCGGCCACGGGCTTGGCGGTGGGTACCTTCCCACGGCTGGGTACGACGGCGGCCGGCGTGGAGATCACCCGGGTACCCCGCCGTTCGCCAGGCGCATAACTCCTTGACCGGGCACGAATCGCAGGCCCACGTCCGCGAGGCGCAGATGGTCGCGCCGAGTTCCATGCTCGCCTGGTTCCACGTCACAGACTCCGCCCGGCCGGTGGGCAGCAGGGCGGCGGCGGTGGCCCGCTCCTCGTTGCTGAGGGTCGGCGGTGGCAGGGCTTCCCCCCCGTACGCCCGCGCAATGACGCGGCGGATGTTGGTGTCCAAGACGACCGTACGTTGTCCGTAGGCAAACGCCGCCACGGCCGCCGCGGTGTACTCCCCGATGCCGGGCAGACTCCGCAACGTGGTCTCATCCGCCGGTACGACATCACGATACTGACAAGCGATGACGCTCGCGCACTCCCGTAGCCGGAGCGCGCGGCGGGGGTACCCGAGCGTCCCCCACGCCTGGATCACTTCGGCCGGCGCGGCGGCCGCGAGGTCCGACGGCCGCGGCCAGACGGCGAGCCAGGCGTGCCAAAACGGGACGACCCGCGCGGCTGGCGTCTGCTGGAGCATGATTTCCGACACCAGGATCCCCCACGGGCCAACCGCTGGGTCGCGCCACGGCAAGTCGCGGGCGCACGCGCGGTACCACTCCCCCAACGGTTCGGCCAACGTGTTCATTCCCCCATGATACGAGGGGTGCCACTTCTGACGCTATCAGCGCGAGTTGCCGGAGAGCGCCCGGAGGGGGTGGGTGCTGGGGGGTGGGTGTGGTACGTGGTGGACTTCGGCGGGGTGCTGGGGTGCGTACTGGAACCTCTGCGGGGTACTCGTTTTGGTCGGCGGGTCTGGCCTGCCTCGCCGGGGTCTCCCCATGCGTCCTCGGATTGTCTTTTCGGGGACCTTTGGTCCCCGGACAATCCTGCGGGCATGGGTCCCCCCCGGCGGGCGCGGCCGATTCCGGGGGTGCCAGTCGGGTGTCGCGGGCGGGTGCAGTTTGGTCTGGCCCCGGTTTTTTCTGGGGGCTGGCGGGCGGGACTGTACTTTGTCGGCTCGGTCCTCTGGGCGCACCGCAGCGGGGGGAAAGTGGCTGGTACCTGGTAGGCAGGGGGTGGGCCACGGGGACCACCGTCCATGTGGCTCCCCATTTGACAAGGGAAGACAGCGGGGCAGGAGGTCTGGGGCCACTTGCCCAAGTTGTGGCGCGA
>JAIRVA010000072.1 GCA_031254155.1 Propionibacteriaceae bacterium | reverse complement strand
TTTTGCCTCACGCAACTGCGAATGTCATGGTGTATCTGTGGCGACGACAGCCTCGACTAGAGTCATCATGAATTCAACACTCGCCATCCTCACAGTCTGCACGGGCAACATCTGCCGCTCTCCAGCGGCCGAGCGACTGCTCGCCGCACCGCTCGGCCCGGCCGCCCGCGTAAGCAGCGCGGGCACGTGGGCCGTGGTGGACTCCCCGATCGCACCCCCCATGGCCGCGCTGGTGGAAGCGGCCGGCGGATCGGCCGCCGCGTTCGCCGCGCGGCAGATCCGCGAACCCATGGTACGGGCGGCCGACCGGATTCTCACCGCCACAGTCGAACACCGCTCCGCCGTCGTCGGCCTCGCCCCGCACGCTATGAAACGCACCTTCACGCTGCTGGAGTTCGCCCGCGCGGCCGCTCTCGCGGACCGGGCCGCCCTCGTACCCTTGCCGCTCACGGACCGCGTCCGCCTCATCGCCGACGAGGCCCGCCTCGCGCGGCCCCGTCTCCGGCTGACTCCCGCCGAACTCGACGTTCCCGACCCTTTCGGAGCCTCCGACGACGTCTTCCGGTCGTCCTTTGCGCTCATCCAGCGGGCCGCGGCCACCATCGCCGCGACCCTGCTGGGAAATTAGTTATTACACCAGTTCGGGGCGAGCCTGCCACGGCGACCAACCCCGATAACAGTCGTCTCTCAGAAGTCTTCATACCAGTTCGGGGCGAGCGCCCCGCCAACCCACCGCCGCGGACGCCGCGACCGCCGCCTCGCGGGCGGCGTCGGCCAGAGCGTCCCCCTGGGCGATCCGGGCGACGACAACGCCACAGTACGTGTCACCGGCCCCGGTGGTGTCCACCACATCGGTGGCGGGTACCGCGGGAAGACGTACCGTACCGCCATCCCGCTCCGCCACCACGCTTCCGGAGGCGCCCAGCGTCACGACCACGGACCGCGCACCCGTCGCCGCGAGGAGCGCCTGGGTCAGCTCCGTCTCCGGCCCGGTGGCGACGGCACCGACGCCCGCCAGCAGATCCCGGGCCTCGCCCGCGTTCACGATCACCGGGTCGCAGGCCGCCAGCGTGGTCGCCGCCGGGAGAACGACCGGCCCGCAGCTCAGTACGTACCGCGCCCCCACCTGCGCCGCCAGACCCGCCGCCGCGTCGCAGACCGCCGCCCCGACCTCGGACTGGGCCAGGACGACGCGGGGAGCGAGCCCAGCACCCAGTTGCCACACCAACTCCGGTGTCACCCGGTCCTTCGCCCCCGGGGTGACGATGATCGAGTTCTCCCCGTCGGGCGTCACCCAGATGAGCGCGAGCGAAGTCCGCTGGCCGGCCTCCCGCGCGATCACCGACGTGTCCACGCCGAAGGCCGCGAGGCTCGTCACCTGCATGTCCCCCTCGGCATCCGTCCCGACCGCGCTGAGCAGCCGCACGGACGCCCCGGCGCGGGCCGCGGCGACCGCCTGGTTGCCGCCCTTGCCGCCGTTCGTCCGGACGAGGGTCCGCGCGAGCACGGTCTCCCCCGGCGCCGGGGCCTGATCGACCCCGGCCACAATGTCATGGTTCAGTGAGCCGATGACGAGTACGTCGACCTCGAACACAGTGCCTCCCTTCGGTCTATGACTCCAACAGTGCCCGGGCCGTCGTGAGATCGGTCACCAGGACGTTGACCCAGCCCCCCCGCAGGGCGGCCCGGATTGCGGCGACTTTCCGGGCGCCGCCGGCCACGCCAACCCGGCGCGGCACCTTCTTCAGCTTGTCCGGACTGATGCTCACGACCGTGTCGTTGAGCTCGGACGCCACGAGCACGCCCTTAGCGTCGAAATAGCGGAAGCACACATCACCGACCGCGCCCAGTTCCTTCAGCGCGCGCAGCGTCGTCGCCGGCAGGGTATTGCCCGACTCCAGAGCGAGCGGCGACGGTTCGACAGAACCGATCCCGACCAGGGCGAGCGTCAGCTCGTCCCAGGCGGCCACGGGCTCCTGGAGCAGCGGCGCCCTCAGCAGTGATTCCACGTCGCCCGGGGACAGCAGTACACCGGGTGCGCTCAGAAAAACCGGCTCGGCCCCCGTCCGCGCCGCGAGCCGCGTGAGCAGCCGGTTCGCCTGGTACTGGACCACCGACCGGCCGTGGCCACCCACCAACTGGACGACCTTCTTCGCCGCGCCGGGGTTCAGCGTACCGAGCGAGTCAGCCATCGTGAGCAGCGACTGGCTCCACGACGAGATCCCGATCACCTCATCCGAAATCAGGGTCGCCTCAAGGTAAAACGCCAGGGCCGAGCCCAGGGTGTTGAGGACGGCACTCTCGTCCTCGGCCTCCGCGATGACAACCTCCGTGAGGCCGTACGCCGCCTCCAGCGCCTCCTCAGTCTCCGTGTGCACCCCGACCGGCATCGACACGATGGTCCGGACGAGCCCGGTCTCGCCCGCGGCCTTGAGCAGCCGGGACACCCGGGGTTGCGAGACGTGCAACTCAGCCGCGATTTCCGTCTGGCGCATACCACGTTCGTGATAGAGGCGCGCAATCTTGGCCATCAACCGCAGTTGGTCACGTTCTTTGGGGGTAGCCACACTCCAAGGATACGCCGGGCTCATCCCTCAACACCGCACCAACTGGACCGCCGCCCCGGCCAGACCCCGCTTTGACAATCCGAAATACGTCCCGAGCCAACCCGGCCGGGGTCGTCTGGGGCGGGCCGCTCGAAGCGGGGCGGGGGCATTGTCATCAGTCCTCTAGGCCCGCCGTGAACAGCGCGTTCTGCACGATCCGTAGCGCCGCCAGGGCGTCTTGGTTCGCCTGGGCGGCGGCGAGCGCGGACTCATCCAGGAGGTCCAGCGCCCGGTAGACCGCCTTCAGGAAGCGGATGGACAGTTTGGCGTTCTCCACCGACTCTTCGCGGAACGGGAATTGGTCGAGTTGCCACACCCCTTCCCAGCCGTTCTGGCGCAGGGTGTGGAAGAACTCGAGGGTTTCAACCCAGTGCAGCGAGCCCGTCATCATGTCGTCGTCCCAGCCGCGGAAGTTGTCGTTGACGTCCATTCCCCACAGCAGGCCGTGGTCGATGAGCAACTGCGCCGACTCGGCGGGCGATTCCCCGCCAAAGAGGGCGTGGCCGAAGTCCAGCAAGACGCCGACATTGTCGACGCCCATACGCTGGATGCCCAAGATCGTCTTGGCCGCCGACCCCCAGAACATGTGGGTGCGGGGTTCACGCGGCTTGTACTCGATCACGAACTTGAGGTCCGGGTGGGCCTGGGCGAGATCGCGCATGCCCTCGATGGCGAGCCGGGACAGGTCGGCGTAGGCGGCCTGGAAGGGGTAGTCGAAGCCGTCTTGGCCCGGCCAGATCTTGACGTACCGTGCCCCGAGGGCCCGGACCGCGTCGGCGGCGCCGTCCATGATCGCCCGGGCGGACGCGCGGCGGGCGGGATCGGGATTGGTGAACGCCCCCTTGGCGTGGGGACGCAGATAGATGTCCGGCGTGAGCCCGATGCACTGGAGCCCCTCGGCCGCGAGGGCCGCCCGGACATCGTCCAGCGTGACACCGGGCGTGAAAGGGTAGTTGATGTCGACGTAACTTAGCTCGCCGACTTCACCGGCGAGGCGGATCTGGTCGAGTGTGCTGCGCGGGGTGTCGTAGCCATCCGTCGCGTAGCGGTCCACGTACGCGGCGAAGTTCCAGAGCCCGGCGCCGAACGGCGGATAGGTGGTCATATGGTGCCTCCGATGAGTGTGGGGCCGGCGCGGCGCGCCGGCCACCGTGTGGTTTCCCTAGGCCGACAACCCGAACAGGGTGTACTTGGCGGCGTTCGACGAGTCGATGAGGACGCAGTCGATGGACTGCTTCTCCGGCTGACCGGTCGATCCCGTCTTGATGTACTGGTCGGCCTGCTCGACCGCCAGTTCCGCGATGTGGACCGCGGGCTGCATGCCCGTCGCGAGCAAGGTACCGGCCTTGATGGCGTCAACCGCGTCCGGGGCGCCGTCAAAACCGACAACGGTAATCTTGCCCTCAAGGCCGGCGGCCTTGACCGCCGCCACGGCGCCCATCGCCATCGTGTCATTGCCCGAGATAATGCCCTGGACATCACTGTTGGACTGTAGCAACGTCTCGATCTTCGTGAAGGCCTCCTGCTGGTCCCAGTTAGCGGTCTCCTGGGCGACCATCTTCATGTCCGCGTACTGGTCGATGACCGAATGATACGCGTCAGAGCGCACCTGGGCGTTCGTGTCGGTCTCGCGCCCGACCAGTTCGATGTAGTTGCCCTTGCCGTTCATGCCCTTGACGAACGCCTCGCCGGCGAGCCCGGCCCCCTGGGCGTTGTTGGAGACGATCTGCGCCTTCGCGATACCGGTCTCGTTGATCTCCCGGTCGATCAGGAAGACCGGGATACCCGCGTCGTTGGCCTTCTTGATCGCGCCGATTGACGCGTCGGCACCGGCGTTGTCGAGGACGATGGCGGCGGCCTTCTTGGCGATGGCGGAGTCGATCAGCTGGCTCTGCTTGTTCGGGTCGTCGTCGTGGCTGTCGGACTGCGTCTCGTAGCCCAGCGCTGTCGCCTTGGCGACCGCGGCGTCGGCCTCCGCCTTGAAGAACGTGTTCGAGTGAGCCGGGGTGATGATGGCGATAAGACCACCGGCGGCCCCCGTTCCCGTTGCGCCTGTCGTGGCGGCCGTTGTCGGCGTGGTGCTGCCCGTCGCGGCGTTGCTGCCGCCACCACTACAGCCCCCCATGAGGGAAAGACCCGCGGCGAGAACGCCGATCACGCCGGCTTTGACTGACTTCTTCATGTACTCCTCCTAGAGTTGGTTGTGTGTTTCCTCGTGCGGGCTCTCGCCCGGATTGGTCGTTTCTCCTGGGCGGGCGCCCGGAGGTAACGCTGGCGGAGCCGCGTACGATTTCGCCGACGCCGCCGCGGCCGTTGCCGCGCGCCGGTTCTTCAACTTCTCCTGGGCCTGGTCCAGCATGACAGCCAGGACGATGACGAGGCCCTTGATGAAGATCTGCCAGAACGAACTGACCTTGACGTTGACCAGTCCGTCGGTGAGGAAGCCGATGACGAAGGCTCCCACCAACGTACCTTTAACCGAGCCCCGGCCGCCGGCCAGGGAGGCGCCGCCGATGACGACCGCCGCGATGGCATTCATCTCGTACGAGGTCCCGAGATCACCGTTGACCGATGTCAGCTCGGAAACCATGCACAGCCCGACGGCGCCGGCGAACAGGCCGGAGACCATGTACACCCACCGCTTGACGCGGAAGACCGGCACACCCGACAGCCCGGCCGCGCGCTCGTTGCCGCCGGTCGCGTAGAGCCAGCGCCCGAAGGGGGTCCGGGCCGTCAGTACCCAGATCACGATGGCGAAGACCACCATCACCCAGATGACGGTCGGGATGCCCAACGGGGCCGACGAGCCGATCAGTAAGAAACCAGTATTGCCCAACTCGGGTGAACCGGCGAGGCGGGAGAAAGTGGCACCGTTGCTGATGATAAGGGCCGTCCCGCGGGCCATGTACATCGTCCCCAGCGTCGCGATGAACGGCGCCACGTTGAACCGGGTCACCAACAAGCCGTTGAGGAAGCCCACCGCCGTACCAACCGCGAGCGAGATGGCGATCACCGCCCACACCTGGGGGTACGCGGTGATGTCCCACAGCGAGAGGTTGAGCCCCTGGAGCAGGACACCCGCGATGATGCCCGTGAGGCACATGGTCGCCCCGATCGACAGGTCGATGCCGGCGGTCAGGATGACGAGCAGCATGCCGAGGGCCAGGATGGCGTTGTACGCGACGTGCTTGCTCATGATGATGAGGTTGGTGGTCGTCAGGTACGAGCCCGACATCAACCCGAAGACGGCGACAATGATGATGAGGGCGACGAAGGCCCGCTGGTCGATGAGGAAGGTCCCGACTAACCGCCCATCGAGGCGTCGGCGGAGGGTGTTGGTCATCTGTGCTCTCCTTGATCGGTATCGGAAGCCGCCAAGATCGCCTCTTGCGTGACCGTGGCGGGGTCGAACTCAGCCGTGATCCGGCCGCGGGACATCACGATGATGCGGTCGGACGCGTGTTGGACCTCGGCGAGTTCGGAGGTGGCGAACAAGACCGCCGCCCCGCCCCGGGCCTGAGCGGCCATCAGGGCGAAGATGTCCGCCTTCGCCCCCACGTCGATCCCGCGGGTCGGCTCGTCCAGGACGAGGGCCTTCGGCTTGGTCAAGATGGCCTTGCCCAGGACCACTTTTTGCTGGTTGCCCCCCGAGAGCGAGCCGATCGGCGCGGCCGGCGACTCCGTCTTGACCCGGGTTTCGGCGATCTCCTCCGCCACCAGTCCCCGCTCGGTCCGGTGGCTCACCAACCCGTGTTGCGTGATGCGTTTGAGGGCTGACAGCGTCATATTGCGGGCGACCGAGAGGGTCGGGACAAGACCGTCCCGCTGCCGGTCCTCCGGCGCGAGGGCGAGCCCGGCCTTGATCCGGTCGCCGATGCTGAGTTTGTCGATCCGCCCGCCCGCGAGCCACACGCTGCCGGCGAAGGCCTTGTTCCGCCCGGCGATGGTTTCCAGTAGTTCGGTACGACCGGCGCCCATCAGGCCGTAAACACCGACGACCTCCCCGGCGTGCACCGTGAGGGAGACGTCGTCGACGACCACCCGGGAGGGGTTCTCCGGATCGGTGACGCTGAGCCCCCGGATCTCCAGGACGGGCGCTCCGGGCACGCCCGCCAACTCGGAGAAGAGCTCGCTCTGCTCCCGGCCGATCATGTGGCGGACGATCCAGCCCATATCGATGTCGGCCATCGGGCTTTCCGCGACCACCGAGCCGTCGCGCAACACGACGGCGTAGTCGGCCAGTTCCAGGCACTCGTCGAGGTGGTGGGAGATGTAGATGATCGAGACGCCGTCGCGGGTCAACTCGCGGATGACCCGGAAGAGGACCGACACTTCGGCCGCCGACAGCGCCGAGGTCGGTTCGTCCATGATGAGGACGCGGGTATCTTGGCTGAGCGCGCGGGCGATTTCGACCAGTTGTTGCTGCCCGAGCCGGAGGTTGCCCACGAGGGTCGTGGGACTGATCGGCTCTTCGAGGCGGGCGAGGAGCGCCTCGACGTGGCGGCGCTGCTCCTGGCGGTCGACGAAAATCCCCTTGACCGTTTCCCGGGCGAGGAAGATGTTGTCCCCGATAGAGAGGTTCGGGCAGAGCGACAGTTCCTGGTGGATGATCGCCACGCCGTGGGCGACCGCGTCCGCGGGCGAGGCGAAGGCCACGGGTTGCCCGTCCAGGAGGATCGACCCGGTGGTCGCCTTTTCCACGCCGGCCAGGATCTTCATGAGCGTCGACTTGCCGGCCCCGTTCTCGCCGATGAGGGCCGTGACCTTGCCGGCGTGGACGTCGAAGTCGACGCCGCGTAGCGCGTGCGTACCGCCGTACACTTTCGTGACGGCCCGCGCGGCCAGGATGACGTCGCCGCTCATCAGGCCGCCTTGACCGAGATGGGGGTGATCGTCACGTGACCGGTCCCGGTCCAGGTGAACGCGCCCACAATGGTGTACTTCCCCCCGACGGCCGACGGGGGGTCGAAGCCCGCGAGCACCTGCGACTTGACCAGGTCGTTGATCTGGACGCCCGCCTGCTGGAAGTCGGTCTGGTTGGTGAACATGTCAAAGGTGAGCAGGCCCGAGGCGTCGCGGAGCGCCGAACCGGTGACCGCCGGGCCCACCTGGAAACCCACCGTGACATCGGCGGGCGTGCCGTCCGCCGCAATCGCCAACTCGCCAAACTCGCCCTGGGCGAGCGTACCGGTGATCGTGACGGCGTAGGAGTACGAGTTGGCGCCCTGTGGCAGCACGCCGTACTTCTGGCCGGCGGCCTGGGCGTCTGCGGTGATCGCCGCGATCAGGCCGGGCCACGGCTGCGCCTTCTGCTCAATCGCGGGGACCACGCCCGACGCGTAGTTCGCCTGCGCCCAGGCTTTCGGGTCGAGGCCCTGGCCCGTCCCGTTGCCCGAGGCGACCTCGGTGCCGAGCGGGACGTACCGGGTGGTCACCCCGATCAGCACCACCAGCAGAACGGCCGCCCCGGTGACGACCAGTCGCCCAACCCACACGCCTCGCATCATGGCCTTCCTTTCACGGGCACGCCGCGCGAACGCGCGACGGCCGCCTTCCACCGGGTACGCTCGGCCTCGCGCCACGCCCCACCCCGTCGGGGCTCAAACGTCGTGGGCGACGCGAGCGGGTCCGCCGCGTCCGCGCCGAGGGTTCGCCAGGCCAGCCGGGCGACGCCCATGGCCGACACCTCGGCCACACCGCTGACGGTGACGGGTACGCCAGCCAGATCGGCCTGCAACTGCATGAGCCCGGCGTTCGTCGACGCGCCCCCGTCGGCGTACACGGCGTCCAGCGGTTCCCCGGCCTGGCTGACCGCCTCGATCACGTCGCACACCTGCTGGGCGACGGCGTCCACGCCCGCCCGCGCGACCTGGGCGGCGGTCGTATCCCGGCCGAGCCCGACGAGGAGGCCGACGGCCTCCCGGTCCCAGAACGGCGCGCCGAGTCCGGAAAACGCGGGTACGTAGCTGAGCGCGGGGCCCGTCGCCGTCGCCGCCAGCCGGAGCAGCGCGCCGACGTCCGGCAGTTGCAGCAACGTCGCCACCGCCTCGAGCGCGGCGCCGGTCGCGATGATGTTCCCCTCCCGCGCGTAGCAAGGGGCATCGGTCAACCAGGCGAGGGTCGTCGTGACCGCCGCCGAAGTGGTGTCCGGACTGGTCGCGGGGATCATAACCGATGACCCGGTGCCGTACGTCACCTTACCCACACCGGGCCGGGTGATCCCGTGGCCGTACAAGGCCGCGTGGGAGTCGCCCAGGACGGCGACGACCGGCAGGCCGCCCGGTATGGCGCCCACCGGGCGGGTCACCCCGAAGCCAGCGTTGGAAGCGCGGACGACCGGCATCCGGGCCTGCGGCACGTCGAACAGATCGAGCAAGTGATCGTCCCAGGCGAGCGTCGCCAGGTTGAACAACAGGGTCCGGGAGGCATTCCCCGCTTCGGTGAGACACTCCCCCGTCAGCCGGGCCACGAGATAGGCGTCAATGGTACCGACGCAGACCCCGGCCCCGGGGTCGCCCAACGCGTCCAGCAGCCAGCGGATCTTCGGCCCGGAGAACATCGGGTCGAGCGGGAGTCCGGTCCGCGACCGGATGATGTCGTCCTGGCCGGCCGCGGCGAGTGTGTGGCAGATCGCGACGGCGCGGCCATCCTGCCAGCCCAGCACCGGGCTCAACGGGCGGCCCGTGGCCCGGTCCCAGGCCACCACCGACTCCCGCTGGTTGGTGAGGGCGAGACCGACGATGTCGGACGCACCGGCGGCCGCGAGACATTCGGCGACCGCCGCGAGAACCGACTGCCACAGGTCCTCCGGGTCCTGCTCGAACCAGCCCGGCTGGGGCGTCCGGATCGGAGACAATGATGAGGTACCCTTGGCTACCACGGTACCCGGAGCGCCGACAAGCAGCGCCTTGGAGTTCGTGGTGCCCTGGTCAACCGCCAGCACAGTCTGGGTCCGCATCTCTCCCCTAGAATGTCTATTCGTCAATGAATATGTTGAGGGACACGCTAATCCGTCCCCGCGAACCGTGTCAATCCGGCCGACGCATTGTTACCAAACTGTGATGACCCCTCACGACCGCCCAGTTCCGCCCGCTGGGCGCCGGTTCCGTTCCCCGCCCCCTGCGGTATCGTTGCGTCCACTACCCTCGACAAAGGAGTCATCATGCTCAAGGGCCTCGACCCTTATCTGACACCCGACCTGCTCGGCGCCCTCGCGGAAATGGGTCACGGCGACCACCTCGCGCTCGTCGACCGCAACTTCCCGGCGTACGCGCACGACCAACTGGTCATCCAACTGCCCCACTCCCGGATGGCGGACGTGTTGCGGGCCATCCTGCAGGTTTTCCCGATCGACGCCTTCGCCCACAGCGCGGTCACCCACATGCTGACCGATGACGGCGACGAGGGGCCGGCGCTCCCGATCTGCCGCGAAACCTGGAACCTGGCGGAAAACCGCGAAGTCGCGGACCGGGGCCTCCGCCGCCACGGGCCGGCGGGCTTCTACGCCCTGGCCAGCGAGGCGTTCGTGGTCGTCCAGACCGGCGAGACCCTCCCGTACGCCTGCTTCCTCCTCCCCAAAGGTGTCATTTAACCGGCTCGCTCTCGCCCGTACCTCACGGCGGGGAACCGCCGTTACCAAATTGTTATGTTCATAGTGCGTTTCGTTGCGCAAACCCTTGACGGGCTTTACGGGAGATGCTAATTTCAGAATAGTTTCATTCCGTACTGAATGAAGATTCGTCAAGGAGGCAGTGTGGCACCCTGGAATCTGGCCGACGCCCCGTGGTTCACTCCGGCGTGGCCGACCGCGCCCTTCGCGCGGGTGATCGTCGACAACGACTTTGCCGGCGACCCGGACGACCTCTACCAGCTCACCCACCACCTGCTCAGCCCCGAGGTGGACATCACCGGCATCATCTGCTCCCACCTGCGGGCGGGCGACCCGTTCGCGCCCACCGACTCGATGGCGGCGGCGTACGCCAAGGCCACCGAGGTCTTCTCCGTCCTGGACCTCGCGGACAACCACCGGCTGCTCAAAGGGGCACCCCAGGCGCTGGTCGACCGGCACACCCCCATCCCGAGTCCCGGCGCCCAGGCGATCATCGACGCCGCGCTCGACACCACCGCCACGCTCCCGCTCTACGTCACGTGTGGCGGCGGGCTGACCGACATCGCCAGCGCGTACCTGCTCCGCCCCGAGATCGCCGACCGCCTGACGCTGATCTGGATCGGCGGCCCGGAGTACCCCGGTCTGGCCCACACGCCGCCCCGGTCACGCTTTCCCGAGTACAACCAGGCCATCGACCCCGTCGCCGCCCAGGTCGTTTTCAACGACTCCAGCCTCCGGCTCTGGCTGGTACCCCGCAACATCTACCGGCAGTGCCTCGTGAGCCAGGCCGAGTTGATCCGCCGCCTGGCCCCGGCGGGCGCCCTCGGACGCTACCTGCTCCACGCTGTGGCCGAGGTCGCCCGGACGGCGACCGACTGGCGGAGCGAGCCGTGGTCGCCGGCGACGTACGTCCTGGGTGACCAGCCCCTCGTCCTGCTGACGGCCCTGCAGACGTTCTTCCAGCCGGACCCCGCGTCGAGCGATTACGTCATCCGCCCGGTACCCACCCTCCACGACGACGGTGCACCCGTACCCGATCCGGACGGCCGCCTGGCCCGCGTGTACACCCGGGTGGACACCCGGCTCATGTTTGAAGACATGTTCGCCAAGTTCGAGGCTTTCGCGGCCTGGCAAAGCCAGTCCCGGTAAGTTCCCTACGAAGAAAGGAAACCAAATGAACAAGAAGCTGGCGATTGCCGCCGCGGCGGCCTTGGCCGTCGGCCTGGCCGGTTGCGGCACCGGGGGACAAAGTGATGTCAGCACGAGCGGCGGGGCGACCGTCGGCGCGGCCACGTCCGTCGAACTGAAGGTGTGGTCGATCGAGCTCAGCGACAACGAGAAAGCGGCGATGGACGAGCTCGTCAGTGAGTTCACCACCGCCAACCCCGGGGTCACGATCACCATCGAGCAACGGGCCACCGATCCGCACAAGGAGGCGCTACGCCTGGCCCTCGGCACGCCATCCTTCCCCGACATCTACTGGTACTGGGAGGGTCCCGGGCTCGGCGGCGAACTCGTGGGCCAGGGCGCCAGCCTTGACCTCACGCCCTACTACCAGCAGTACGGCTGGGACGCCCGGTTCGGCGACTCCGTCCTGGCGAACATCACCCAGTACGGCGGGTACCACGGGGTACCGTGGACCATCCAGGGCGAGGCCCTGTTCTACAACAAGACGCTGTTCGACACGGCCGGCATCACCAAGGTACCCACCACGTACGCCGAACTGGTCGACGCGGCCGACAAGCTCAAGGCGGCCGGCATCACCCCGTTCGCCACGGGCGGAACGGTGAACTGGTACGTCATGCGGCTGCTCGACTCGCTCATCGAAACCACGTGCGGCGCCGGTCTCGCCGACCAGATCAACACCCTGAAGGCTTCCTGGGCCGGCCAGACCTGCGTCAACGACTCGTTCACCGAACTCAAGAAGTGGGCCGACAACTACTTCAACGACGGTTACATGTCGATCGACGACACGCAGTCGAACGAGCTGTTCTACACCGGCGAGGCGGCGATGGCGCTCCAGGGTTCCTGGTTCGACTCCGACGTCAAGGACAACGGCATGGACCTGGGTGCGGTGGGCGTCTTCACGTTCCCGACCGGTACGGGCCGCCTCTACGGTTTCGGCGAGGGCTACTACGTCAGCGCCACCACCGACAAAGCCGATCTGGCCGCGAAGTGGCTGGACTTCATCACGTCCACCGACAAGCAGAAACAAACCGCGGGAATGTTCGGCGCCCTGAGCGTCAACCAGGCCGTCCAGCCCGATGCGACCAATCCGCTCAACCAACTCTGGCCGGCCATCTTCAGCAACGCCACCGGGATGTACCTCAACAACGACCAGAACCTCACGCTCGCGAACACGACCGAGTACTGGCGGATCCAGAACGCCGTCCTGACCGGCGAGATCGCTCCGAACGATGCCGGGGCGCAGTTCCAGAAGTTCATCGACGCCAACGGGTAAAGCCCGGCACCGGGGTGGGTCGGCCACGGCCTGCCCCGGTGCTGATCATCTTCGACGAATGAGGTCCCACGTGCCTTCCAACCAGCACCGCCGCCGGTCCCACGGCATCCACCGGCACCCGGTGCTCTCTTCGATCCCGTATCTGTTCCCGGCCGCAGTGCTCTACGGTGTCTTTCTGCTGTTTCCGATGATCCAGTCGGTCTGGCTGTCGTTCCAGAAGTGGAACGGCTTCCGGACCTCCGCCCCCGAGTTCGTCGGTTTCGCCAACTACGTCCGCCTCTTCACCGCCGACCCGGTCTTCTGGCGGGCCACCCGGAACTCGGTGATCTGGGTCGTCTTGTCCCTCGCCGTACCCATGGTCTTGAGCTTCGTCCTCGCCCTTGGTCTCAACCGGCAGATGGCGGGCCGCAACCTCTTCCGGTCGGTCATCTACATCCCCGCAGTCTTCGCGTCGATCACGGTGGCGGCCATGTGGAAGTGGATCTACAACCCGCAGTACGGAATCGTCAACGAGACCCTGCGCGCCATCGGACGGGGCGCGTGGGCCGAGCAGTGGCTCGGCAACCCGAAGATCGCGCTCTACTCCATCTTCGTGGCGTCGATCTGGCAGGGCGTCGGGTTCAACATGGTGTTGTTCCTGGCGGGCCTGCAGCAGGTCCCCCACGAGTTGGTCGAGGCGGCCAAGATCGACGGGGCAAACGCCTGGCAGCGCCTCACCGCCGTGACCCTGCCGGCGCTGCGGCCGACCCTCGTCGTCGTGATCATCCTCACCATCATCTCCTCGCTCAAGGTCTTCGACCTCGTCCTCGGCATGACGGGCGGCGGTCCGGCGCAGGCGTCGCAGGTGCTGGCCCTGTGGTCGTACCAGCAGTCCTTCTCCAACCACGTCTTCGGCATGGGTGGGGCCGTGGCGACGGTCCTCCTCATCCTCTCGTTGGCGCTCGTCGTACCGTATCTCACCTGGTCACTGCGCGGAGAGGAGGACTGATGGCTCGCCCAACCACCCGTCGGCGCCCGGTCGACTACCCGACGGTCGGACTCTGGATCGCCCTCGTCATCACTTGTGTCGTCTGGGCCACCCCCTTCTTCATGATGTTCCTGACCTCGGTCAAGTCCAAGCCCGACATCACCCGCCTCCCGACGTGGGCGCTGCCGACCGAGTGGCTGTGGAGCAACTATGCCGGCGCCGTCACGCGGGGCAATCTCTGGGTCACCGGGTTGAACTCCGTCATCGTCAGCGTCATCAAAGTTCCGGTGGGCCTGCTGCTCGCCGCCCTCGCCGCGTTCGCGCTGGCCCGCCTGCGGTACCGGCACACGAAGCTCGTGCTCGGCCTCTTCGCGCTGGGCTCGATGGTACCGATCCAGGTCGGCCTCGGTCCGCTGTTCAACATCATGCTCAACCTCGGCTTGCTCGACTCGGTCGGCGGCTTGATCCTGCCTTACCTCGCGTTCGGCATCCCGTACCAGATCTTCATGCTGTACGGCTTCTTCCGCGCGATCCCGGACGAACTCGAGGAGTCCGCCGCCCTGGACGGAGCCTCGACCTTCCGGCTGTTCTGGCAGATCTGCGTACCGCTCGCCAAACCGGCGTTGGCCGCGTTGTTCGTCCTGGACTTTGTCGCCACGTGGAACGAGTACGCGATGGCGACGACCCTGCTCCAGAGCCAGACGCACTGGACGATCCCGGTGGCCGTCCAGGCTTTCTCCGGTCAGCACGCGACCGAGTACGGCGAACTCAACGCCTTCATCATCATGACAGCGTTGCCCGTCCTCATCGTGTACCTGTTGTTCCAGCGCTACTTCGTGTCCGGCGCCTTCTCCGGCGCTCTCAAGGGCTGAATGGCGAGCGCGCAGTATGATGACAGTATGAAGAGAATCACAATCTCGGTACCGGACAGCGTGGCCGCCAAGGCGCAGGCGGCCATCGCCGCCGGGGACGTACCCACCGTCTCCGCGTACTTCTCCCGCCTCGTCGACCGGGAGCCCGACTGGGCGACAGCCCGC
>JAIRVA010000219.1 GCA_031254155.1 Propionibacteriaceae bacterium | reverse complement strand
CTCGGGGCAGCGAACGGTCTCGCCATCCCGGTCGCCCGGGCCTTCGGCGCCGGGAATCTCCCGGCGCTCAAACGGCTCGTCGCCGCCGGGATTGTCGTGTCCGCCGCTATCGCCGCGGTCATCACTCTGATCGGTACCGTGGGGGCGCGCGGTCTCCTGACCCTGCTCAACACGCCACCCGAGCTCATCGACAACTCCACCCGGTTCCTCACGGTGACGTTCGCGGGCGCGGCGGTGACGATGACGTACAACTTCCTGGCCGCGGTCATCCGGGCCCTCGGCGACTCCCGCACCCCGCTCTACTTCCTCATCATCGCGAGCGTGCTCAACGCCGGCCTCGTCGTCCTCTTCATCGCCCGGCTGCACCTGGGTGTGGCCGGCGCCTCCGCCGCGACGGTGGCCGCCCAGTTGGTCTCGGTCGGGCTCTGCCTCCTGCTCATCGCCCGCCGGATGCCCACCCTGCACCTCACCCGGGCCGACTGGCACTTCACCCGGCGCGAACTCGGGGAGTCCGCGCGGCTCGGTCTCACCATGGGCTTCCAGATGTCCGTCATCGCGGTCGGGTCGCTCATCTTGCAGGTGGCGATCAACGGGCTCGGGTCCGACGCGGTCGCGGCTTTCACCTCGGCGCTGCGCGTCGACCAGACCGCGGTGGCCCCGCTCGCGTCGGTCGGGATCGGCATGGCGACCTTCGTCGCCCAGAACCGGGGGGCCCGGCAGTGGCGGCGCATCCAGGTGGCCGTGTTCCGGATGGCCCTCACGACCAGCGGCGTCGCCCTCGTCGTGGGCGCGGTGGTCTTCGCGTTCGGCACCCCCCTCGTGCGGTTGTTCGTCGGCGCCGGCGAGCCGGGGATCGTCGCCATGGCCGGGCAGTACCTCGCGATCAACTCCGCGTTGTACGTCCTGCTCGCCCTCCTGTTCCTGCTCCGCAACAGTCTCCAGGGCCTCGGCCTGATCGTGGTACCAACCATCGCCGGCGTCATGGAACTCGTGTTCCGCGCCCTGGCCGGGTTGTTCCTCGTCGGCGCCTGGGGCTTCTTGGGGGCCTGTGTGGCCTCCCCGCTGGCCTGGCTCGGCGCCGTCACCCCGATGGTGATCGCCTGGATCGGGCAGCGGCGGCGCCTCATCTCCTCCCAGGCGGGCGACGCGGCCCTCCGCGCGAGCCTGGGCGGACCTTTACCACTATCCGCCGACTAGGCCGGACGGTCCGGATTTTGACCCTCTCCAGCCGGGGTTGACCGACGACGTATGCTGAAAATTGACGAAGGAGACCCTATGTTTACGACAAAGTATGCCGAGAGAGTGTTTAGTGAGACTGAGGCGCGCACGCCCTGGGAGCCCGAGTTCCTACAGGCCGTCCGGGAGGTCCTGCTCAGTATCGAACCGGTGGTGGAGGCCAACCCGGTGTACGAGCAGTACGCCATCCTGGAGCGCATCGTCGAGCCGGACCGCCAGCTCAAGTTCCGCGTCGCCTGGACGGACGACGCCGGCATGGTCCACGTCAACCGGGGGTACCGGTTCGAGTTCAACAGCGCCATCGGCCCGTACAAGGGCGGGCTGCGGTTCCACTCCTCGGTCAATGCGAGCATCCTCAAGTTCCTGGGCTTCGAGCAGGTCTTCAAGAACGCGCTCACCGGGCTGTGGATGGGCGGCGGCAAGGGCGGTAGCGACTTTGACCCCCACGGCAAATCCGAGGGCGAGGTCATGCGCTTCTGCCAGGCGTTCATGAGCGAGTTGTTCCGCCACATCGGCCCCGACACCGATGTGCCCGCCGGCGACATCGGCGTGGGCGGCCGCGAGGTCGGGTACCTGTTCGGACAGTACCGGCGCCTCGCCAACGATTTCACCGGCGTCTTCACCGGCAAGGGTTTGGACTTCGGCGGCAGCCTCGCGCGGACCGAGGCGACGGGGTACGGGCTCGGCTACTACACCCAGGAGGTACTGCGCCTCCTCAAAAACGACAGCTTCGAGGGCAAGACCGTTGTCGTGTCCGGCAGCGGCAACGTGGCGATCTTCGCGGCGGAAAAGGCCGCCCAGCTGGGCGGCAAGGTCGTGACAATGTCCGACTCGGGCGGGTCCGTCTATGATCCGGCCGGCATCGATTTGGACCTCGTCAAGGACATCAAGCTGCGCCGGCGGGCCCGGATTTCCGAGTACGCTGACGCGCGTCCGGGCGCCACGTACCGCGCGGGCGAGCGGGTGTGGGACGTCCCGTGTGACATCGCCCTGCCCTGCGCCACCCAGAACGAGCTTGACGAGGACGCTGCGATGCGCCTCATCGCGTCGGGGGTCACGATGGTGGCCGAGGGGGCCAACATGCCCTCCACCCCGGCGGCCATTGAGGCCTTCCGCGCGCACGGAGTCATCTTCGGGCCCGGCAAGGCGTCCAACGCCGGCGGCGTTGCGGTGAGCGGGCTGGAGATGGCCCAGGACTCCCAGCGCCTGGCCTGGACCTTCGACCAGGTTGACGCGAAGCTCAAGTCGATCATGGTCGGCATCGTCAACAACTCGCTGGCGACGGCGGAGCGGTACGGCTTGGGCCAAGACCTGGTCACCGGGGCCAACATCGCCGGCTTCGAGCGCGTGGCGGGCGCCATGATCGACCAGGGCGTGCTGTAACCGGGGCTACCCCGTCACATCTGCGCCTGGACACGGGCACGGTTTCGCACCCGCCTGGGGTTGGCCCGCCGACACCCACGGGTGTGAAACTATGTCGCTCCCGCCCCGGTTTTTCGCGACACGGACTCGCACCGGTTTGGTGTGCGCACCGCGAATGGCCAGAAGTGCGAAACTGTGTCAGTACGGAGCATCCATCTGGGGTCGGCACGCCGGCCGGGGTTACCCGCCGGATCCCATGACGATGCCGTACACCCAGTGGCCGAAGAGGAACAGCACCACGATGATGAGGACGAAGCCGATCACCCAGAGCCACCGGGCCCGGCGCTTGCGCCGGGTGGGTACCACGCCCCGGGCCGCCCACTCTCCCAACTCCGGCTGAGTCCGAAGCGGGGCAGTACCGTTCAGATCGAGATTCGTGAAAACACGCATCCCGCCAGTGTACCGTCCGTCCGGTTGATGGCCGCTCGAGTGGCGGCAAATGTACAGTCGGCAGCCCCAAAACTGTACATTTCCCATCATTCGAACATGTGAACGGACATTATGACATTTCGGGTCGGGCGAGCCCGTCCAACCCCCGCTCCAGGAACTGGGCGAACTGGGTGGCGTCGATGACCGGCACCCCGAGGGACTGGGCCTTCACCAACTTGGAGCCGGCCCCCTCCCCAGCCACCACGACGCTGGTCGACTTGGACACCGAACCCGTCGCCTTGCCGCCTCTGGCCACCACCGCCTCGGTGGCCCCGTCACGGGAGTAGCCCGGTACCGTCCCCGTCACCACGACCGTCAGCCCGGCCAACGTTGGCGGCAGGGTCTCCGCCACAGTGGCCGGGCTCATCGCCCCGGCGGCCCGCCATTTCCCGACGATCTGGGCGTGCCAGTCAACCGTGAACCAGTCCGTGACCGCCGCCGCCAGGGTCGGGCCCACGCCCTCGATCTGGCTCAAATCCGCCTCGGAAGCGGCGGCCAGCTCCTCAATCGTCGGGTACCGCGCCGCGATGACCGGGGCCACCCCCTTGCCGATGTGGCGGATGGAGAGTGCGACCAGGTAGCGGTCGAACGGCTTCGTCTTCGCCGCCTCCAGCTGGTCCAGCAGCTTCTCACCGATCTTGGACAACGCCCGCTCGCCCTTTTCGTCCCGCTGGAACAGCGGGCACCGAATGAGCCCCGCAGCCGTCAGGCCGAAGATGTCGCCCTCGTCGGTGACTAGGTGCTCGGCGAGGATCGCGTCGACGGCCTTCTCGCCCAGCCCCTCGATATCGAGCCCGGTCCGGGAGCCCAGGTGGATGAGCCGCTCGCGCAACTGAGCAGGGCAGGAGCGGGTGTTCGGGCAGCGCAGATCCGCGTCGCCCACCTTCTCAGGGCCCAGCTCCGCGCCGCACTCCGGGCACGTCACCGGCATCTCGAAGGCCCGCTCCGACCCGGTCCTGGCCTCCAGGACCGGACCCAGCACCTCCGGGATGACGTCCCCGGCCTTCCGCAGGATGACGGTGTCGCCGATCAGGACGCCCTTGCGGCGGACCTCAGAGGCGTTGTGCAACGTCGCCTGCTCGACGGTCGACCCCGCGACCTTGACCGGCGTCATGACGGCGTACGGCGTCACGCGGCCCGTCCGGCCCACGCCGACCCGGATGTCGAGCAGGGTGGTCGTGACCTCGACCGGTGGGAACTTGTAGGCGATGGCCCAGCGCGGCGCCCGGACCGTCGCGCCTAGCCCCCGCTGCAGGCCCACGTCGTCCACCTTGGCCACCGCCCCGTCGATCTCGTGGGTGAGGCCGTACCGGGCCTCGCCCAGCGCGTCGATGTACGCCATGACTTCCGCGAGGGTTCCCAGCTTCGTCGCCCGGTCCGACGTCGGCAGGCCCCACGCGGAGAGCCGCTCGTACGCTTCCGACAGACTCGCCAACGGGGTCTCCGTGAGTCCGATCCCGTGGCAGAGGAAAGCGAGGGGCCGGGCGGCGGTCACCTTGGGGTCCTTGAGCCGCAGCGACCCGGCGGCAGCGTTCCGGGGATTGGCGAAGGGTTTCTTCCCGTCCTCCTCCAACGCCTCGTTGAGTTCGGCAAAACCGGCCAGCGGCAGGAAGACCTCGCCGCGGACCTCCAGCAACCCCGGCCCCGCCCCGGTCAGACGGTACGGGATGCACCCGATGGTCCGGACGTTGGCCGTCACGTCCTCCCCGACGCGGCCGTCGCCGCGGGTGGCCGCCCGGGTGAGGACCCCGTCGACGTACACCAGGTCGACCGCGAGCCCGTCGATCTTCATCTCGCACATGTACCCGGAGTCAGCGAGCGCCGCCTCCCCCGCCAGTGACACCACACGGTCGTGCCACGCCCGGACCTCGTCCGTACTGAAGGCGTTGTCGAGGCTCAGCATCGGCGACGGGTGGGTGACCGGGGTGAAGCTCAGATCGGCGGGCGGGCCGACCTGCTGCGTGGGTGACTCCGGCGTCACCCACTCGGGGTGGTCCCGCTCAATCGCTTCCAGCTCCCGCATGAGCCGGTCGAAGTCCGCGTCGGGCACACTGGGGGCGTCGAGGACGTAATACTCCCACCGGTACTGGGTGAGAAGTGAGCACAGGTCCTGGTGACGTTCGCGAGGTTCCATGCCCGCCAATTTACCCTGTCCGACAACCGGGCGCGCCCGGCACCACGCGGGACGGCTCCCGGTTTGCGGGGGGAAGGCGCTAAGGTGGACTCCGGTATACCCGCAGCCAGACCTACCGTAAGGATGTTATGACCCAGCCTCATCTGCCTTGCCCTGACGACGCCGTCCGCCTGGGGGCGACGGTCGACGCCGACGGTACCACCTTCGCGCTCTGGGCGCCCCGCGCGACCCGCGTCGAGCTGGCCCTGCTCAGCCGCGAGCATGAGCAGTCCAACTGCGACCTCACGCTCGGCGACGGCGGAGTCTGGACGGTCCAGGTACCCGGGGTCAGAGCCGGCCAGTTGTACGGCTTCCGCGTCCACGGCCTGTGGGAACCGAAGTCGGGCCAGCGGTTCAACCCGGCCCGCCTGCTGCTCGACCCCTACGCCCGCGCGATCACCGGCGGCGTCGACTACTCGGGCCCCATCCACGACCACACCTCCGAGTCCGACTACCTGCCCGACTCGACCGATTCCTCCAACGCG
>JAIRVA010000186.1 GCA_031254155.1 Propionibacteriaceae bacterium | reverse complement strand
CTGGACGGCGTCCTCGCCGAAACGGGTGGGGTGAGCTTCCGGACTCCCTATCAGTCCGACCCGGCCATGCGGACGGCGATCAACAAGGGAGTCTCGGACTACTGCGACATCCACCTCAGCCACTCGGGGCCGCAGGTCCGTCAGGGCTTCCACGGCGACCTGGACGTGGCCATCATCGAGGTGACCGCTATTACCGAAGACGGCGACCTCGTACCTTCCAGTTCGGTGGGTCACAACAACGTTTACCTCGACTGCGCCCAGCGGGTGATTCTGGAGGTCAACTCGTGGCAGTCCGAGGACCTAGCCGGGATGCACGACTGTTATTACGGCGTCCAGGCCCCGCCCCACAACGTACCCATTCCCATTCTGGCCGCCGGCGACCGGATCGGGCAGCCGACGCTGCGGGTGGACCCGGACAAGGTGGTGGCGGTCGTGGAAACGGCCGACCCCGACCGTAACACCCCCTTCAAGCCGCTCGACGAGGACTCCCTGGCCATCGCGGCCCACTTCCTGGACTTCCTGGAGGCCGAGGTCAAGGCGGGACGCCTGCCTACGAGCCTCCTCCCGCTGCAGTCGGGGGTCGGCAACATCGCCAACGCCGTCCTCGCCGGTCTGCTCGACTCGAACCTGACGGGCCTCACGTCGTACACCGAAGTCATCCAGGACGGCATGGTCGACCTGATCGACTCCGGCAAGCTGACGGTCGCGTCGGCGACGGCCTTCTCGCTGTCGCCGGAGTACGCGGAAAAGATGAATGACAACGCGGGACACTACCGCAAGCACATCGTGCTGCGCCCGCAGGAGATTTCGAACAACCCCGAGCCGATCCGCCGATTGGGCGTCATCTCCTGCAACGGCCTCATCGAGGCCGACATCTACGGCAACGTCAACTCGACGCACATCATGGGTACGAAGATGCAGAACGGCATCGGCGGTTCGGGTGATTTCACGCGCAACGCGTACATCTCCTGTTTCGTCACCCCGTCGGTGGCGAAGGGCGGCGACATCTCCTGCATCGTACCCATGGTGAGCCATCACGACCACACCGAGCACGATGTCATGGTCGTCATCACCGAGCAGGGTCTGGCGGACATCCGCCACCTCGCGCCCCGCAAGCGGGCCCGTCTCATCATCGAGAAGTGCGCCCACCCGGACTTCCGGGAGCCTCTCCTGGATTACCTGGAGCGGGCCGAGAAGTCGGGTTGCGCCCTGCAGACCCCGCACCTGCTGACCGAGGCGTTGTCCTGGCACCAGCGCTTCCTGGAGACGGGTACGATGAAGGCCTGATGACCGAAACCCCCCTGGCCGCGCTCCAGGAACCTCTGGCCCCCGTTCCGGCACCGGCAGACCCGGTCGTACCGCTTCAGCCCCCCGCCGCGACCCTGAGTACGCTGCGGCCGCCGCCCGAGATCGCGACCTTGGCGCCGCTCGAAGTGATCGCGCCGGCGCGCTATCCGGCGAGCGAGCGGACGGGCGAGCCCCGCCGTCCCGCGACCCTCCTCGCCGCGATCGGGTTCTGCTGGGCGAGCGTCGCGACGGCCATCGGGGGGTACGCCGGGTGGTGGTGGCAGGCGGCCCACATCCCGACCTTCTGGTCGTCGGCCCGTCTGCTGACGTGGACGACGCCCGACCCGGTTTCGGCCCTGGCCATCGTCATGGTGATCACGATCTCCCTCATCTTCTTGTTGATGGTCGCGGCGGCAGGTACGGTGGCGTACAACGCCTGGGCGGGCGCCCGGTGGATCCGGGTCGGCGGCGTGGTCTGCCTCGCCGTCACGGGGTTGTCGTTCCTGGTGTCGTGGTACGCCGCCGCCGCCATGATTCCCCTTGTCATTGGGGTAATTCTGCTCTGGCTGCCGCCGGCGAAACGCTTCCTGGCGGCGATGGCGGCGGCCAAGACGAGTCCTGACATCCTCGTACCGACCTCCGGGATCACGTACGGCCCGCAGTCTCGCTGGGGGAGCCCGGCCCGCGGCGGCGGGGTGCCGTCATGAGCCGGCTTGGCGACTTTCTGGCGGGTGTCCTGCGCGGGTTCGCCGGTGCCCGGCGACCCGGCGAGCCGCGACCGGCGCCATCCGTTGGCCGGCCGGCCGGGTCCGTGAGCCGGGTCGCCGGACCGACGATCTCGTACAGCCCCCACCCCGGCCCCACCCCCGATCCCGGCGAGGTCGTCTGGGCGTACGTGCCCTACGAGGACGACCCGGCCCAGGGCAAGGTCAGGCCGGTGCTGCTGCTCGGGCCCCACGGGAAAGACTTCTGGTCAGTGTATTTCTCCTCGGTCGACCACGACCTCGACGAGGCCCAGGAGGCGCGGGAGGGCCGCTACTGGGTCAAGGTGGGCCGGGGCAGCTGGGACAAGCACGGCAGGGTGTCGTACGCCCGCGTCGACCGCCTGCTGACCACTCGGGCCGACCGCATCGACAGCCGGGCCGAGGTGCTGGACAAGCCCCGCTTCGACGCCGTCGCGGCCGGGGTGCGTGCCCACCGCGAAAGGTAGCGGCCGGGGGGCGGCGTGAGGCGCATCGGTGGTTACATCCGGTAAACTCCTTACATGGGCATGACGTACGCGACGGTGACATCGAAAGGACAGGTCACCCTGCCGGTTGAGCTTCGCCGCGCGCTCGGCATCGTCCCTGGGCAGACAGTGGGCTTTACCGTCGGGGAGGGCCGGGCGGTCATGGAACCGGCTGGTGATGTCGAGACTGTACGGTCGATGCTGGAGCGGGCGGCGCGACGTAACGGTACCTGGGGAACGAAGCCCGATGTCCACAAGGCCTGGCAAGAGGCGGCGGTGGAGCGTTATGCAGACGCTTGACACAAACTGTGTGCTGCGATGGCTGGTGCGGGACGACCCGTCGGCAACCGTGCGCATGGATGCTCTGGTGGGCGCGGGACGACCCTTGCGAGTACCTGATGTGGCGGTGCTTGAATCGGTGTATGTCCTTCAAACCCACTATGGCTTCAGTCGAGAGGAAGTTGCCCGGGCTATCCGTCTCGTGCTCGGTCAGGCGGTTTTTCAGCTCGACCGCACGCTGTGGGCGGGCGTCATGGATGACTATGTTCGTTACCCGAAGTTGTCGGTGACGGACATCTTTCTGGTGGTTGACGCCGCACACCGTGGTGATGTCCCTGTTGTGACGTTTGATCGGAAGTTGATCAGTCAGATGGGCGCTGTTGCACCCTGATAGTCGGCTTGGTCTGCGCTGCACCGCACCCTCTGCAGCGTGGTCCCCTTGGCACATTTGTGCAATGAGGTTGCACGTACGGCCAAATGGGAATAACCGTCGTCTTGATTGGGTTATCGTTATTAGTCCGGAAGGGGGACAACATGCAATTTGGAACGTCGTCTGTCGCAGACATCACCCGTGATCCCGTCAGCGGGGTCCTGCCGACCGAGGCCGGGCGCATGGCTGACGCGCTGCGGATCGCCAAGCGGACGGAGGAGGTGGGGCTCGACCTGTTCGCCCTCGGTGAGCATCATTCCCAAGCCTTCTATTCGTCTTGCCCGGCGGTGATCCTCGCCGCCGTGGCGGCCCAGACGACGACGATCGCCTTGTCAACCGTGATGACGCTGATCACGCTCCACGACCCGGTCTGTCTGGCCGAAGACTACGCCACGCTGCAGCACCTGTCGCAGGGGCGCCTGGACATCATGGTCGGGCGGGACAACGTCGGGCCGACACGGGCGTGGATCCGGGCGGAGGTCGAGTCGGCGATGGACATCGCCGTCGAACACTACGACCTGCTCCACCAGTTGTGGCGGGAGGACCACCTCGACTGGGAGGGCCAGTACCGGGCGCCCCTGGTGGACTACACCGCGATGCCGCGCCCGCTGGATGGCGTCCCGCCGTACGTCTGGTTCGGTTCCTTCGCCGGGCCGGAAGTCGCCGAGCAGGCCGGGTACTACGGCCAGGGTTTCTTCACCGCGAGCGTCTCCCAGCCGGTCACGGACCTCAGGACCGTCGTGACGGCGTACCGCGAGAGCTACGAGAAGTACGGGCATGGCCGCGCCGACCAGGCCATCGTCGGGGCGGGCGGCCAGGTTTTCGTGGCGAAAACCTCGCAGGCGGCTTTCCGCCAGTTTGAGCCGTATTTCCGGGCGTCGCGCATCTACAACCGCGGTCTGACTCTGGCGGAGAGCGTGGGGACAACCCCGCTGACCGTCGGTTCGCCGCAGCAGGTCATTGAGCAGATCCTGGGCTACCGGGAGTCGTACGGCGATTACCAGCGGCACCTGTTCCTGGTGGACTACGCCGGGGTGCCTGGTGATGTCGCGCTGGAGCAGGTGGAGCTTCTCGGTACGGAGATCGTCCCGGTGTTGCGGGCCGAGTTCGACCGCCTCCGCCCGGCCGGTGTGCCCGCCGGGCCGCCCAGTCACGCCGACTTGGTTCGGCAGGCCCGGGCCGGTTCAGCCGGGGAGTAGGACGTCGCGCAGCCGGTCGACGGTGTCGACGAGCCAGGCGGGGTGCTGGGCGGCGAGGGCCTCGCGTACCCCCGCCCCCCAGGTCACGGCGACGCACGCCATGCCCGCGGCCCGCGCGGCCTCAATGTCGACGACCGCGTCCCCGACGTACACCGCCTGGGCGGGCGGGCACTCCAGCCGCCGGGCGGCGAGTAGCAGCGGCTTGGGGCTCGGCTTGTGCTCGTCGACGTCCTCGTGGGTGACGATGAGCGGTACGACGGTCCCGAGCCGGGCGAGATCGAGCGCCCACTGGGCCTGGTCGCGGCGCTTTGAGGTCGCCGCGGCGACCCGGACTCCCGCTTTCACAAGGTCTTTCGTGAGTTCGAGTACGCCGGGGTACTCGGCGAGCAGCTCTTCGGTGTGGGCGTGGTTCCAGTCCGTGTACGCCCGGTACAACGCGTCGGCCTGGTCTGGCCACCGCCGCTGGAAGGCGCCGATGAGCGACTGCCCGAGCCAGGTGAGGATCTCGGTCTCGTCCCACTCGTGGCCGAGTACGGTTTGGAAGGCGTGTTGGTACGAGGCGACGATGAGGTCGACGGAGTTGACGAGCGTACCGTCAATGTCAAAGATGACGACCGGCCAACGCGGTGCCATCGGTTACCGCTGGTCCTGGACTCGCGACGGCGTGGTGAAATCGGGCTGGGCGTACTGGGCGTCCGCCGCGGGCGGCCCGCCGGCGGGCCCGGCGAACGGCGTACTCATCTGCTGGGGCAGGGCGGGGTACGCGGCGGGCGCCGGCGCGCCGGGTGTCGTACCGAAGTCCACGACCGGGGCCTGGCGGACCGCCGAGTCTTGGATCTGGAAGTAATCGGCCTTGGCGAAGCGCCCGCCGGCCAGGATGGAGTAGGGGAAGGACTCGATGGTCGTGTTGTAGGAGCCGACATTGGCGTTGTAGTACTTGCGGGCGTTGGCGATGCGCGACTCGATCTCGGAGAGTTCGTTCTGCAGCTGCATGAAATTGGCGTTGGCCTGCAGGTTCGGATAGGCCTCAACGGTGACCGCGACGAGACTCTGGAGTTGGGAGGAGAGCTGGGCCTCCACCTGGGCGCGCTGGGCGGGATCCGCCTTGGCCCCGGCGAGCGCGGCGGCCTGGTTGCGCAGGGCCACGACGGACTCCAGGGTGGATTGCTCGTAGTTGGTCGCCCCCTTGATCGTGTTGACCAGGTTGGGGATCAGGTCGTACCGCCGGTTGAGTTCGACATCAATCTGGTTCCACGACTGCTCGACCAGGTTCTTCGCACGCACCAAGCGGTTGTACGCGCTGATCGTCCACAGGACGACCCCGACGACGAGGACCAAGATAACGATGAGAACAATGACTAGCGCGTTCATGAGGGGCTCCTACCTTCAAACTGCTCACAGTCTACTGGACTGGGTGGGTACGGTGACGTGGCGAGTGCAGCCAGCGTCGCAGCTTGACAGTCAATGTGCTCGGGTTCAGCAGTCGGGCAAGTTGCTGGAGTGACACCTCAGGCCCGTGATATAGTCATTTGTACCCGTATTTTCCGTATATGCAGAAAGCGAGGAGTTGAGTGACTGTGAAGTCCTTGCCGACTCGCTTGGTTGGGATCGTCGAGGCGATGGAGTTCGAGCAGCCACGGGTGGTCACCCTGGCGATGCTCACCCAGATGGCCAAGGAAAGCGGCGTAGCCCAGGATGAGGCGGGTACGGCGAAACTCGCCTACTGGCTTCAAGGCCTTGGCTGGCTGGGCAGTGTGCGGACGAAGAACGCTTGGGAGTTCATTCCCGGTTCACGAGCCGGAGCCATCGGTTCGGGTGACAGGTTCATCGAGTTCCGCGCCCACTTGGCGGTCCATCCTGAGTGGCCCGGCGTACTGGCGATGGAATCGGCGGCGTCCGTCCTCGGTCTGGCCCAAAGGCTAGCTGCCCATGAGGTTGTCGGACTACCCCCAGGTTCAGTATTGCCGAAGGCTCTGTCAGAGTGGCGGATGGTTACCGTCGCCACTCCCGCCGAAGGACTAGACCGCCGTGACTATTTGCCGACCTGGAACCTGGAAGGCTTAATCGCCGGAATCGCCTTACGCCCGTCAGGCTACCTCGACCTTCCGGGATTGGCTCAATGGCTACCCGACATCGGAGCAGGACTACGTGAGCAAAACCTGCTGGCCTGCCTGACGAACGCGCCAGCATCCGCCTGGCAGCGAGCCGCTTACCTTGTCCGACTGGCAGGAGCCGAGGCCCTGGCGGTCACCCTCGTCACAAAACATTCCCCGAAACACCCGATCTGGTTCGGCGCGACCCGAAACGGCGGTGTCTACGACCCAGTGACCAAGGTCACTGACGCCGACCTGGCCCCCTACCTGGACGGAGGTGTCGGAGCATGACGCGGGTAACCGAGGCGTTCCTGACCCGCCATTATCAAGGTGTACGCAACGGACGCGATGCCGCCCTGCTCGATATCGCGCAAGACCACGCCCTCTACCACTTGCACAGCCTGGGCTTGTTTGAGAGGGGACTTGTGTTCAAGGGCGGCACCGCCATGCGCAAGTACCGGGCCGGACAGACCGGTAGATTCTCCACCGACCTAGACTTCTCCGCACCCGATGAGGAACTGGCGCTCGATACCCTTGCCGCCGTTGAGAACGCCGATATTGACGGCTTCCGCTTCCACGCAACCGATCTTGGTGATGATGGACGACGCGCCACCCTCGTCATCGATACCCCATTCGGCAGGCCCAACCTCGCGGCGAAAATCGAGCTGGCTCGACACCCATTGAACCTTCCCGTCGAAATGCTGGATCCGGTTCCAATGGCAGTACATCGCGCCTACGACTTCCAAGTGCCTGTAGTGCCCATTGTCAATCAAGTGGAAGCCATCGCCGAAAAACTGGCGCGTTTCCGTCGGGTCGATCTGGCCCGCGACATGTACGACTTGTCGTGGTACGCTGCCCGTCTGTTCGAAGAACCAAGACTGCGACGGCTATGGGTGCTCAAAACCTACCGCGACATTGTGGGCGACGGCAGAGGAAGCAAACCTATCGATCCTGAACAAGTACTCCACCCCCGCCAGCCAAATGCCTTCCGCAACGAAAGCATCGGTTACCTGACCGGCAAAGTCGACATCACTGCCTGGATGAGCACCATCCAACGCCGCTTCCAATTCCTACGCGACCTCGACCCGGACGAACAACGCTGGTGTGAATGTAACCCGCGAGACGAATACGAAGTCAACCGGGCCCTCGCCGGAATCGCCGACTGGATGCCAAGCCCCACCGGCTCAATCTGACCACCTGCGGGCTGCGGTCTCCCGCCGGTAGTTTTTTTGACTGCACCAGGCACAGTCTTCGGGCACTTTGCTACACGGCGGGTGCCGTTTCAAAGTTCGGCGGGGCGCGAAAGAGGGTCGTACGGGCTCGTACCCCCCCGATTCGCGCCCCGCCGGCCGGACTTACGCCGGGATGTTCCGGCGGCGGAAGCCGATGAGACCCACGACCGTCAGGCCGATGGTGATGACTGACATGACGGCGAACGGTACCCAGTCCATGGGCTCCGCCGGGACGTGCGCCATGACGTTGAACGGCATGAGGTTCAGTACCGCCTCGGGGATCTTCAGCGCGAGTCCGATGATCATGAAGGCCCACAGCGCGCCGACGACGATCCACGTCACGGCCACCGCGTACCGGGGCCACCAGCCGAAGCCGAGCATGAAGATGGCCGCGAGCAGCAGGACCGACGGGAGGTAGACGAAGTACGCCCCGACGACCGCCGCCAGCTTGCCTTCGCCCGGGACGAGGGCGTCGTACGACGAGCCCATGATCAACCCCACCACGAGCAACATGACGATGACCGCGCCGACGGTCACCGCGAGCCGCTGCAGGGCCCACGACACGCGCCCCACACTCGTACCGAGCTGGGACTCCAAGACGCCGTGGGCTTCGTCGGAGCGCATCATCGTGGCCGACTGGGCCGCGAAAACGCCGACGACCAGGGCCAGCATCGGGACGAACAAGACTCCCATCACGCTGTCCAGTCCGTTCATCGTGTCGGCTATCGGGAGGTTCTTGAGCAGGTCGGCCATGTTGCCGATGACGGAGCCCAGGGCGCCGCCGAAGACGATGACGCCGATGAACCAGCCGATCAGCGAGGAGCGCTGCAGCCGCAGACCGAGCCCCCAGACGGTGGTCGTGAGCGCCGACGCGTCGGCTTTGCCGACCCGCGCCCGGGCCAGCGAGGCCCCGAGGTCGCGACGGGCCTGCACGAGCCAGGCGACGCCGACGAGGATCACGGTGAGCGCCAGGATGAACACCAGCGGGTACCACCGGTTGGCGCCCCACGGATCCATGAGCTGGCCCCAGCCGATGGGGGAGACCCAGGTGAGACCCAGTCCCCAGCCGGCCGGCGGGGCGTCGAGGGTCCACGTCGTGTTCATGTCGCCGACCATCCGGAGCAGGTAGAAGACGGCGAAGATCGCGGCGCCCGTCCCGTTGGCGGCGCCGGACGACGGCGACAACTCGTTGACCAGCGCGCCGACACCGACCCCGAGCAGGCCCATGCCGGTGATGGACAGCCCGAGCACGAACGCCCCCTGGGCCGCGTCGGCGGCGTCGGTGAGGTTCATCGAGGCGAGTACGGCGCCCGACAAGACGCCGACCACCACGGACAAGACAGTCATGTTGATGACTGCGGCGGCGAGGCGGGAGTGGATCCCGAGCGGGTACGACCGGACGAGCTCCGCGCGGCCCTGGTCCTCGTCGGCGCGCAGGTTGCGGGTCATGAGGAACATGACACCGATGGCGAACATCAGCGAGCCGAACATCCAGAACTTGCACCACACGGCGCCGGCGATGCTCGTCGGGTTGGAGATGATGCCGACCATGGCGAGCATGGCGGGGGAGTGCACGGTGTCAATGAAGAGTTGCAGCTCCTTGGGGTCGGTGAACATCTGCTGGTAGTAGCTCGCGATGAAGCCGAGCATGCCCACGATGATGAGGGTCCAGACGAGGAACCGTACCCAGTTGCGCCGGAGTGTGAACACCGTGAAGGCCTTGAGGTGGGCGAGGTCCTCGCGTTGTTGGCCTACCCCGGGCTGGGCGACCACCGTACTCATTTCCGGATCCCCTGGCTCTTCGCGACGTCGGTGTGGTAGTGGCTCAGGAAGATCTCTTCCAGGCTCGGCGGGTTGGCCGTGAAGGAGTGCGTACCCAGACCCGCCAGAATGTTCAGGACG
>JAIRVA010000185.1 GCA_031254155.1 Propionibacteriaceae bacterium | reverse complement strand
CACTTCCATGATGTCGAACATGAGTATGAGTCTAGAATCCCCCTCCGACATTTTTACGCCCAAGTTCGCCCACAACGACGTTACCTCCCAGATTGCACGAATGTGCAATCCCCAATCGGCTCTATACTCGTGTGACCATCGGCCCGCCGACGGCCGAGATGGCGTCAAAGTCATCGTCCTGGGTGATGACCGGCAGGTGGCGGGCGTGGGCGACCGCGGCGATCCAAAGATCGTTGACGTTGACGCGGCGGCCGGCCACCACCAGCTTGTACCGCAGTGTCGCCCACTCGTGAGCCGCGGCCGCGTCGATGTCCAGGAGTTCCAGGTTTGACAGGGCTTGGACGGTACGGAGCCGAGTGGCGCGAGCGTCGACCGACTGGGCAGCGAGAACTCCAGCCTCAAGTTCGGCCATGGTCACCACCGTGACATACCCCTCGTCCGGGAGGAGTTCCCGTCGGAGCGGGCGGCCGCTCTCCGAAGCGATGAACACGCTCGTGTCGAGGACTCCGGCACTCACTGGATCGGCCCCAACTCATCGGAGTCGCTCTGCCCGAGGACGGCGAGATCCTGCCGCAGCCCTGGATCGGTTTGGGGAATCCCGATCACCTCCGCGGGGAGAAGGTACGGCCGGCGACCGGCGGGGATCGCCACGATGTGGGCGATGTCCTGGCCGCGTGAAGTCAGTACGACCATCTGGCCCTCGCGGGCCTTCTGGAGCACGCCGGCGGTGTCGTTTCGCAGGTCGCGAACAGCTACTGTCACCATGCGACAAATGTAGCAATTATGCTACGAATGAACACGCGGCTAGGGGGTCGTCAGGATTGACCGGGGGGGGGGGTCGGCTATTGTGCGAGTGTGACTGAGTACAATGATCTTTTGGCTGCGACGCGAGCCGTGACGGATCCGGCCACAGGCGGAGCCGAGTTGGCGGCGATCGCCCAGACTCAACCCGGGCTGCGCCTGCAGGTCGCCGTCCATCCCAACGCCTATCCCGGGCTGTTGGCCTGGTTGGGGGAGTACGGGGATGAGGTCGTCAAGCGGGCCGTAGCCGGGCGAAGCGCCGTATCTCGGCTGATACCGCCCTTACTACCCCCAGCGCCGCAGGGGATGCCGCAACCGTCAGGTTCGTGGACCCCGCTGGCTGGGCCGCCGTCTCCGGTTCCACCGTCTCCGCCGGTCAAGAAGTCTAGGCGCAAGGTCGTTCTGATCATCTCCCTCGCCGTGATCGTTGTCATCGCCGGTGTCGCGACGACGTGGGCCCTCCTCGTCAACCGGCATGCGAACACTTCCGCCGGCGGCCCGGACGGGTCGGTCTCTCTCACGTCGAAACCAACCGTGACGCACTGGGACTGCCCGAAGGGGTACGGCGACGAGGTGCATGCGACGGTGATGCCCGACGTGTTTGTGGTCTGGTGCAGGGGTGGAGAGAGCGGGCAGGGTTACCTCGTGAACACGCGTGGCAAGATCGTGTGGGGCTGCCCAACTGGCGAGGTGATGGAGGACGGCACTCTACCGACTCGTGGCGCCTCAGGTGTGATGGCCGTGGTCTGCCAAGAGGTGACGACCGGCTCTGATAGTGAGTACTACCTTTACGCCATCGACGCGCAGGATCATGAGCTGTGGGACGAGCCGCTCGTGAGTTCGGGCTGGCCCGATGTCGCGGACGGCGGCAATGGTACATGGGCGGTACTGCTGGGGAATGACCTTGTGCTCGTCGACTCGACAACTGGTGGCGTCAAGTCACGTGTCCAGGGTTTCCGCGAGCCTGAGTACAATAATAGCAATAATAGCTTGTACATGTTTGACGGGCGCAGCCTGGTCACGTGGTCCGGCTACTCTGGTGACGAGTTTCATGGTTACACGTGGACCGGTGAGGGCGATCCCGCGAGCGCGTGGATCCACCGCAACGACGAGGGTGCCTGGGCCGGCTGTTCTGGGCCCTACAGTCGAGACGAGGCGCCCGTGGGTACGCTCCCGCTTAGTTGTGAGTCGCAGACCTCCGACTTTGCCGACAACCAGAGTGTCCGGATCGATCCGGCGACGGGGGAGCTGAACCATGACGACAGAGATGGACTTCCGCCGTTCTTGCTTGATGTGGATGTGGAACGGGTGCTTGCGGCGGCGGGCGTCGCGGGTGAGGGGGCAGAGGTGTTCTGGGTCGATCAATCAACGCTTATCGTCGCATCGCATAATGAAGATGGTCTCTACGCGGGCGTGGATTGGCCGTCGCTGAAAGTGCTGTGGTCGCGAACCGATGCAGGGAATCCGCGGGTTGCGGGCGGGACGCTCTTTTTTGAAGTGAACGACGAGTCTGCCTTCGACGTCTACGACGCGAAGACCGGGCACAGTGGGCGCGTACCCGCCTTGGGGTGGGACGCGGTCACTTCGATTGGCGGGGTCGTTTACGCGGTCGCCGAGTACGATGACTCCACCGGGGGTACTCTCACTGCCTATCGATCGTCCGATGTCAGCAAGCAACTCTGGGACATCGAGTTGCCACCTGGCTGGTGGTATGACGAGATGGAGATGGCGCCAGCCACAGCGGAGTGCCTCGCGGTGCAGGTGGAAACGGGGGTCGTCTTCCTCACGCCGTAGCGCCGAGGGCCTCAATCATGGGGAGCAGTTTGGCCTCGGTTTCGGCCCACTCGGACTCGGGGTCGGAATCGGCGACGATGCCACAGCCGGCGAAGATCCGCGCCCCGCGCCCCTCGATCAGGCCGCAGCGCAGGGCGAGAGCGATTTCGCCGTCGCCATGCGTGTTGATCCAGCCGACCGGTCCCGCGTACCGGCCCCGGTCGAGGTGCTCCAGTTCGGTGATGAGGGCGCGAGCATGCTCGGTCGGCGTACCACAAACTGCCGCCGACGGGTGGATCGCGGCCGCCAGTTCGAGCACCGTGGCCCCCGGCCGGGCCGCGCCGGTGATGTCCGTCGCGAGGTGCATGACATTGGGCAGCTGTAGCACAAACGGTACCTCGGGCACGTGCAGCGAACTCACGTGTCCGCGCAGGGCGTCCGCCACCGAGGCGACCGCGTACTCGTGCTCGGCCAAGTCCTTCGACGACGAACTGAGCGCCGCGGCCAGGTCGACCGCCACCTCCGAACCGTGGATCGTCCCGGCGAGCACGCGCGAGGTGATGAGCCCGCGGTCTTGGCGGACGAGCAGCTCCGGACTCGCGCCGACCAGACCCTGGACGCCGAACGTCCAGGTCTGGGGGTACGCCGCCGCGAGCCGGGCGAGCACCGCTTGGATGTCAATGTGCCCAGCCGCCTCGCCCACCTCGTCGCGGGCGAGCACCACCTTGTCGAGTTCGCCCGCCCGGATGCGGGTGAGCGCGGTCCGGACCGCGCCGGTCCAGTCGGCCCGCCCGAGGCTGCCGGTGGTGAAGCGCACTCCTGGCGGCTCGGTCGCCACGACCCGCGGGCCGTCCCACGTCGCGTCGTCCCACGTGGTCACCCAGGCCCGTCCGCCCCGCTGCCCGACGACGACCGACGGTACAACGACCTCGTACGGCCCCGTCGGCGCGAAGGGGAAGCTCACGAAGGCCACGGGTCCGGCGAGCGGCTCGTCCACGAGGTCCGCCGTCACGCGAACGTCCACGCCGGCCACCATGTCCCGCCACCAGGCCCCGGCCTCGGCCGCCGAGCCGAACGTCCCGCCCAGCGCGCGGCCTACCCCGATGGCACCCTGCCCGTGGCGGACCCAGCAGGTGACCGCCTGGGCGGGGTCGAGGCACGCGATGAGATCCAGGGGAGCGGCCAGCGGCGTGGTGGAGACGGTGTGCACAACCCTCAAGGATAGCGCGGTACGACCCGCCAGTCCGAGCGGGTGTCTCAGAGCAGGCGCGTCCGGGTCACGCCCGGCGTAAGGCTCACGAGCGGCCCGGCGGGGTACGCGGTCCCGACGGTCTTTGGCGCGCCGACCAGATCGGTGCCGAGCCTGGCCGGATGCCCGTCGGGGTCCTCGAACTCGGCGTCGGCGAACCGGACCCGTGGGAGGTCGGCCCCCGAGACCGCGGGCGCCGTGGCCGTCGCGAAGCCGGGCGGCAGGCTGGCGTCGAGCCACACCCCGTCGGTGTCAACCGTGACGCGCACGCTCGCCTCGCCCTCAAGGATCGTCGCGTCGCGTTCACCCTCGTACGGCGCCGCCCCGGCGGCGTAGGTGTTGGAGTGGATGTACACCGGCTGGCGGACCGTGAGGAAGCGCTCAAGGTCACCCGTCCCCGCGTCGACGAGGGCCTGGTACGCCGCGTAGGACGCGGGGTGCCCGTCGAACACGGTCGTACCATAGCCCGACACGACGCGGGTGTCCGCGTACCCCGGCTCAGGGCGGCCGAGGAACAGATTGCCGGTGAACCGGTCGTCGCCGCCGTAGATGACGGCGTACCCGGCGACCTGCGTACTGTGCGGGCGGTGGTACGGCGTGGCGCGGTCCATGACCGGCTTCACCCAGAGCGACCCGGCGATGAGGTTGTTGACGAACGCGCCGCCCTCGCTGAACGACTCGAGCGCGACCGGGGAGGCGAGGATGTTGTGGTCGACGAGGTACGGGCCGTGGCTGACCTCGACGAACAGGTCGCGGTTGTTCGAGTGCAGGATGTTGCGGGTGACCCGCGTCCCCTGGGCCTGCCAGTCCAGCCAGACCCCGAGTGAGCAATCGTGGAGGTGGTTACCCCGGATGACAACGTCAATCGCGGCGTGCAGCTTGATGCCGGCGATTTCGTGGCCGTAGAACTGGCGCTTGATAGCAATGTTGAAGATGTGGTTGTCCTCGATGGTGGAGAAGACGCACCCCAGGTGGCCGACGACCCCGTTCTGGCCGCAATCGTGGATCGTGTTCCGCCGGACGATGTGGCCGCCGATGTGCTCGGCGTCCCAGCCGATCTGGCGGGCGGCGAAGACGGATTCGAGTTGGTACTGGTAGCCCGGCTTGTCCCGGCGCTCCGCCGCGTACCCGTCACCCGTGGACGCCTCCTTGCCGAGCGAGATGGCCGAGCACTTGGCGTCGTGGATGTCGCAGTCTTCAATGATCCAGCCCTTGGCCCAGTTCGGCCCGATCAGCCCCGGCTGGTCGGCGGTCGGCGGCGCCCAGGGGCAGGCGGCCTGGGCCAGTTCGAAGCCGCGGACGGTGATGTAGTCGAGGTGGTGCTCTTGGGGGTAGAAGACCGAGCGGCGGACGTTGATCTCGGTGAGGCGGTCCGTCGGGTCCAGGCCGCCGAAGTTGGCCCAGATCGTGGTCGCCTCGGCGCCCACCTCCGCGTACCAGACGCGGCGAGTCGCGTCGGGGTCGCGGACGGGATCGGGCCGGCCGGTCCAGTCGTCGGTCACGGTCGTGGCGAGCGGCGGATCGGCGAGACTGGCCTTGTCGGTCACCTCGTAGAGGCTCGTACCGTCCAGGTAGACCTCGCCCAGGTGGACCCGGGCGGCGGTCGGCCGGACCAGCCAGTCGCCGGCGACTTCGCGCGCGAAGGGGTTGAAATCGCCGAACAACGCGTTCGGGACCGTCGTCTGCCAGACATCACCGGACTCGCGCTGCCAGTCGGTGACCCGCTCGGAGCCCTTGATCACGACGTGTTCGCCCGGCGCGGCCGCAAAGGTGATGCGGCGCTGGTCGCTGCGGCCACCCCGCCGGGGGGTCACCCACTCGCGGTACACCCCGGCGTGGACGGTGATGGTGTCGCCCGCCTGGGCGAGCGCGGCGGCGCGATTAATGGTACGGAACGGGCGGTTGGCGGTACCGGGGTCGGTGTCGTGCCCGGTGGTGGCGACATGGTACATGGTCATAGTGCCGAGCCTAGTCCATTCGGGTTCCGATAAGCTGGTGCCATGCCACAAGACGCGGATGTGATCGTTGTCGGAGCCGGTCCGGCCGGTTCGGCGACGGCGCTCCATCTCGCGCAGGCCGGGCTTGAGGTCGTGCTGCTGGAAAAGACCACCTTCCCCCGCGAGAAGGTCTGCGGCGACGGGTTGACGCCCCGGGCGGTGAGGGAGTTGGCGTTGCTCGGGCAGACCGGTCTGCCCTGGAAGCGGACGACGGGTTTGCGGATCCACGTCGGGCGGGCGGAGTACCGGATGGCGTGGCCCGATCTCGCCGGCTGGCCGGCGTACGGCATGGTGGTCCGGCGCGCCCAGTTCGACGCCTGGCTTGCGGCAGCGGCGGTACGAGCGGGCGCCCGGTTGCTGACAAGCGTGAACGTACGCGAACCCGTGACGCGCCGGCAGCGGGTCGTGGGGGTCGCCACCAAGGACGGGCGTGAGTTCCGGGCCCCCGTCGTGGTCGCGGCCGACGGCAACTCGGCCCGGTTGGCGGTCGCCATGGGGATCCACCGGGATCCGGCCCGTCCGCTCGGCGTGGCCGTCCGGGCGTACTTCACCTCGCCCAGGACGGACGATGACTGGCTCGACTCGTGGCTGGAACTGTGGGACGGGACGCCGGGACGCTCGCACCTGCTGCCGGGGTACGGCTGGAGCTTCCCGCTCGCCGACGGTACCTGCAACGTCGGCCTGGGCCTGCCAGACGCCAACCGGTACCGTGACGTCGATCTCAGAGATCTGATGGCCCGCTGGCTGGCGACGCTGCCGGCGTCGTGGGGGTTCACCGAGGGTAACCGGGCGGGCCGGGTCATGAGCGCCGCCCTGCCCATGGGTTTCAACCGGCACCCCGCGTACGCCCGGGGACTCGTCCTCGTCGGCGACGCGGCCGGACTCGTGAACCCGTTCAACGGCGAGGGCATCTCGTACGCGCTGGAATCGGGACGGTACGCCGCGGAGGCCATCGTGGCCGCCCAGGTGAAGGGACTGGCCAGCCGTGCGGCTGAGCGCGTGCTCGCGGGCTATCCCGAGCGGCTGCGTGCCCAGTGGGGTGGGTATTACGCCATCGGCAACCTGTTCGGGAAGCTCATCGCCCACCCGGCGGTGATGAGGGTGGCCGCCCACTACGGCCTGCCCGTCCCCGTGGTGCGCATGTTCGCCCACCGCATGATCGCCCACCTGACCGACACCCCACCCCGGGACGGCTACGACCGGGTGATCAACCTGCTCACCCGCATCGCCCCCAAGGCGTGAATCTGCTCGCAAGCCGGAGGTGTGTCATGACACCCATGGCGGTTGGCTCTGTCACAATTGACGATAGGGGGCTCGCACGGAAGGAGGCCGAGTGGTGAGCGCTAGCGTCTTGGCCCCGGTGACTCCTTCCGTGCTGCGCTGGGCGCGGCTTCAGGCCGCGGCCAGTACGGCGGAGGTTGCCAAGCGAGCGGAGGTGGCGGAGAACCGCGTGCTCGCCTGGGAGAACGGCACGGAGATGCCGTCTGTTGCGAAGTTGCGCGCTGTCGCGGGCTTTCTCCGGCAGCCGTTGGCACTGTTTTTCGCGCCGGCGCCGCCACATGACAACCTCCACTTGCCACCCGACTTCCGGGCGGCCGGCTTGCCCGTTGGTCGACACCTCGCGCGGGAGATCCGATTGGCCGAGGAACGTCGCGACACCTATAAACACCTTGAACCAGGTGTTGTCGCAGACCCAGCATGGCCGAAGTGGCGTGATGTCGGCCTGCTCAATCCGGGCGAGATAAGAGCGCGGCTCGGGGTTGGTGTGGCTGACATCGCGTCGGCGAAGACGGCATCTGAGGCGCTGCGCATCTGGATCACCGCGTTGGAGAGCCAGGGGCTGCTCGTGTTTCAGATGAGCGGGATCGGTGATGAGGAATGCAGCGGATTTAGCATTGATGACGCGGTAACGCCCGTGATCGTACTTAACGGCAAGGACGCACTTCAACGACGGGTGTTCACCCTTCTGCATGAAGTGGGACATCTGCTCGATCATGGTGGTGGCCTCTGCGCGCTCGATGAAAGCGTCGATCGGGAGCAGGTGTGCAACCGCTTTGCTGAAAATGTGCTCATGCCTGAGTTTGATGTGCGGGCAGCGGTCCACGGCTTGACGGGGACGGAGGCGGTTGAGCGGGTGTCGAAACGGTTCTATGTCAGTCGACCGGCCGCTGCGGTGACGTTGCGCCGCCGGGGGCTGGTCGATCAGGACGTGGTGGATTATGAGTTGAGGCGGTCGGAAGAGGCGTGGGAGCAGACAAAGAACCAGACCGGAGCACCTCCGCCGGAGCGTCTCAAGCGACGTAACTTGGGCGACGTCTACCTGACTGCTGTGCTTGACGCTCTGGATCGAGAGGCGATCTCGGTGACCGACGCCACGTACTTTCTGGCGGCGAAAGTTGGGATGATCGACAAGCTTGAGCGCGAGTTAGCCGGGAGCGCTCCGTGACTGCGAAGTACGTGCTCGACTCGTCTGTGCTGATCACCTTGCTGCGAAACCAGCCGCGTGACATCTACCCGACGGTGTGGGATCGGCTGTACGCGGTGCTACGGTCGGGCGAAGCGGTGGTGCCACGCGAAGCAGTGGAAGAGCTTAGTCGGGGTACGGATGATCTGGCCGGTTGGGTACGGGAGACCGGGGCAGTTTTTTAAACAACGGCGGAGGTGCTCGCGGTGGTGGTGGACATCACTCAGCGGCATCCGGGCTGGGTGAGCGGAACACAGAACGCGGCCGATCCGTTCGTCATCGCAACCGCGAAACTCCTGGGTGCCATAGTTGTGACAGATGAGGAGGATCGTCATGCGACAACGGACGCCAACATGAAGATTCCGCAAGTTGCCTCTGAACTCGGCGTGACGACGATCGTGACAATCGCTTGGTTCCGTCAACTCGGCTGGCAGTTTTAGGACACGGTCGTCAATTAAGTGACGCAGGTGGCGGTTTCGGGGCGGGATGCCTGGTAAGGCGGAGTGCCCGGAGGCGTAGTGGAACTACGCCGGAGCGGCCGACAACGCGATCAGGCGCCCGATCCCGGAAGCGACACGCGGCAGTTATTGACGACCGTGTCCTTAGGTGCACCGGAAGGTGATGGCGTCGGGGATGCCCTTCATGGCTTTGTTCCAGTCGGCGGCGGCCCGCTGGCAGTCCTCCAGACCGACCCAGCACGACGCCGTGAGCCCGGTGCCCTCCGGCTTGCCGTGGTACTTCTCGCACTTGTCGGCCGTCGCCGGGAACAGCGGCCCGATGTCGTACTGCTTGGCGGAGGACGAGCCGCAGCCGACCAGTCCGAGGGCGAGGACGACGCCCACGGCGAGGGTGATGGTACGTTTGATGATTGTCATGTTGCTCCTTATTACTTGAGTGTGACGGTTACGGGGTGAGGAACGTGACGCCAGTGGAGTCCGACAGCACGATGTACTCTGACGTAGCCTCAGCGTCGTGAATCCACGCGTCTGGGGGCAGTGCAAGCTCCCACAGCGGCACGGTGACATCAGTGGCCGCGTAAGCAGTGATGGTGGATGTTTTCGTCGCATCATCGAAGGCAGTCGTCATGTAGACAATCCCGCTGATGACGGTACACATTGAGCTGTCGAGGTACGACAAGCGCCCGCCGTACCCGGTTCTCGCGTCGAAGACGTCATATGCGGAGTCGGCCTCGAGCATGATCGCTCCACCATCCGAATGAGCGTAAGGAAGATAGACATCTCCATCATTGAAACTAGTGCACCCACCTGAGGGCGCTCCCCCTTCGAGCACACAATCAGTTGCCCCGGACCACTCCCACAAAGGGGTGAGCGAAGGCCACTCCACGCCCGTGAACGTCCAGCCTTTAGCCGGAGTACCTGCCACGACCACGAGGGTCGTGTTGTCTGCCCAATGAAGCTCGATGTTGTCGCCGTCCGCAGTCCCAGCGGCCGCCAGGACGTGGTCCACGTCTGCCTGGTGCAGCAGTGGTGTCAAGCCAGCTCGGTTGGCTTCGTCGAGTTCACCCGTAGCGGGGTTGATGACGATATCTTGGTAGAAGAAGAAGTTTGGGGTGTCAATGCCCAAAGTCTGGGCGGGGCAGGAGACTGTGACCCCACCAAGCGCGACATCGGCGAAGGACCAGATGGCTTCACAGCCTGTCAGGGAGCCTTCCCAGTCCTCGTCCTGGTAGCGGTCAGTCCAGATGGTCGTGGCCTCACCCCCGCTGGTCCAGGCATAACCAGTGAGTGTCTCTTTTTCGTCCTCGTCTGCCGGACCGCGGACGTAGGTGATCAAGTTGTGGCCGTCGAACAGAAGGAGGGTTGGTAGTTCCTCATCGATCGTGGTCTGGGTCCGGACGGAACCTTTGGCGGCGTCAACGAGGAGCAGTTCGTGCGCATCGGTGCGGACGGCCCAGGTGCCGTCGCCGCCATCCACGACGCTCGGCCGTTCACTGGACGAGAGTGGGTGGTTCCAGGCTTCGTGGCCGTTCTTGTTGATGGCATAAAGGTCGTAGCCCCCATCGGTCTGACAGGTGACGGCGAGGGTGTCTGGTGCGCTTTTTGCCACCCACTTACCAGGCGTTGACAACACCGACATCACTCCGTTGTCGGGACAACTCCAGACAGTTTTCCCGTGTTTGTTCACCAGAGCACTGGTGGACTCGTCGCCCCCTGCCGAGCAGGAGACAAGGACAAGGTTGGGCACCGTTGTCAACCCGACCCCACGACCGTCGGACCCGGCCGGGCAATCCCAGTGGGTGACGGTGGGGGCCGACGTCAGGGCGACCAGCCCGTCGATCCCGACGGGTGCTGTCGTCTCGCGTTTCGCGAGGACCGCCCAGGTGGTCGCGGCGCCGGCGATGACGACGACGGCGGCCAGTACGGCGATCAGGAGCGCCCGGTGCTTGGGTTTCTTCACCGGGGAGGGTTCGCCGACCAGCGGCGCCGGGGCCGCTAGCGGTACGGGCGGCCCGACCACCGGGGGCGGTGGCGGCGCGGCCCGGCTCGCCACGACCCGTCGGACGGTCTCATCCCCGTACTCACCCAGCCAGGCCAACAGGCCCGGATAGGTGTTGGGGTGCACCGCCACCTGGACTCGCAGTCCCGGTTGGGCCTGGGCGATCGCGGCCAGGTCGGCGCCGCTCGTACTGGGATCCACCACGGCGCGTGTGGCGGCCAGCAGGTCGCTGTAGTCGGTCATACTGGATCCTTATCTCAGGCGGTGGCCGGCCGCAGGTGCTGCCGGAACAAGACGGTGAACATCGACTCGCCGTCGCGCGGGTCGAGGGCGATCCGGAACAGGAGCCGGGAGGGCTGGCAGTCCGGGGTGAGCAGCACCTCGTACCCCGGCCCGGCCGAGGTCATCGAGATGAGCGAGAAGCCGAACGTGAGGGGATTGAACCCCGTGACATCCGTCAGTTCGACGCGCTGGGCCACCGCGCTGAGGCCGCGGACGGCGCGGTTTTCCCGGACGCTGGTGAGCGAGTCCGCGGTGAAAACCAGCAGACCCTGGCGGGCCTTGCCGTTCCACTTGGCCTTGGTGTCGGCCTGCGCGGCGAGGACGGGATTGTCATCCATGAACACCGGCAAGACCCAGGTGATCTCCTCCAGCGGGTGGAAAGCCCCGTTCTCCAACAAGGCGGGACCGAAGGCCTCGAAGGCCAGCTTCGTCCAGTTGAGGGTGTCGCCGCCGTTGTTGAGGTCTTTGAACACCGTCGGCCAGTCTCTGACGGCCTGCTCGAAGCTCGTGACCACGAGTGGTTTGTCATTGTCCATTTTTCCTCCAGTCGGGTTGGCTTCACTGTACGGGTGTTCTGCCGGGCCCGCCATGGGGAAAGATCCCTATCGAGGCGCGGCCTGGGGGGTGGGTACGATTCGATCGCGGTCGAACACCGAAACGAAGGAGGCGCCATGAGTGGCATGATCGACTATCGCAAACCGGGCGAGGCGGGGGAGGACTGGATCTTGGCGGGGGTGGACGCCAGCGGTGATCTCGTCCCGGAACCGTGGGACGGGCCGGTCACGGAGGTGGGTGGGACCTGGTTCCAGCTCAACACCCTGACGAGCGGCAAATGGCACCTGGACTGGAAGGTCGGCGACCCGAGCCCGATGTTCGCCTCGATCGCGGCGACACTCGGGCCGCCGCCCCTCCGGGTGCTTGTCACCGCGTCCCGCGTGGTCATGATCTGCCCGAAGCCCGGCCGCTTGGCGACTGGTCTAGTGGGGATGATCGGGTCGGCGGTCCTGGGTCAGGCGCTCGTCGCCCAAATCCGCTACGAGTGGCTCCGGTCGGTGGGGTGGGCGCGGGGCGGGAAGGAGTCGTTGCGGCTCGAGGTGACCGAGAAGACGGGTGTGGAGAAGACGACCGGTCTCCTGGACATCGGCTTGGCCAAGGGGGTGGCGGCCGAACCCGTCGCCCGGCAGATCGCCCGCCTGGCGGCCACGTACCGGCTCGCCAACACCAGCGACAAGACGGAGGCCGAGGTGCGCGCTCTCGAAGCGGTCAAGGACGCGGGTCCGATCCCGGCCCACGCCAAGAAGAGTGAGTTCAGCTCCCGTGGTCTGGGCTACGAGTATTACGTCGGGGGTGGCCAGGCGTTCCGGCCGCCGGTGCCGGTGCCGTGAGTGTGGCGTACGAGCCGGGAACCAGGTCACGCCAGTGGGAGGTAAACTAGGCTTACGACCGGGCGAAAGGTGAGTATGCAGAACGAGGTACCGTGGGGGCTGACGTACGACGATGTCCTGCTCCAGCCGGCGGAGTCGGACGTGATCCCCTCCCAGGTTGACACGTCGACGCAGTTCTCCCGCCGGGTCACGTTGAAGATACCCCTGACCAGCGCCGCGATGGACACGGTGACCGAGTCGCGGCTCGCGATCGCCATGGCCCGCGAGGGCGGCATGGGCATCCTGCACCGCAACCTGCCCATCGCCGAGCAGGCTGGCATGGTCGACCAGGTCAAGCGCTCCGAGGCGGGCATGGTGACCGAACCCATCACGATCACCGCCGACCGGACCATCGGCGAGGTCGACGAGATGGCCGGGCGCTACCGCATCTCGGGCGTCCCGGTCATTGACGGTGAGGGCTACCTGATCGGCATCGTCACCAACCGGGACATGCGCTTCGAGGACGACCCCCGCCGCCTGGTCCGCGACGTCATGACGCCGATGCCCCTGGTCACGGGCTATCCGGGCATCCCCGCCGAGGAGGCGCTCGCCCGGATGGCACAGCACAAGATCGAGAAGCTCCCGCTCGTGGACGAGCACAACAAGTTGACTGGGTTGTTC